>NZ_BNEL01000002.1 GCF_018327685.1 Streptomyces sp. TS71-3
GGGCTTCGAAAGTCGGCTCACTTGGTGCCGCTGCGGGTGTCAGGTGTGCTTCGGTGATGGTGCTTTCCTGCGTGCGGCAGCGGCTCTTCGGGCCTGGGCTCGCGCGGCGTGGTGGTGTTCGAGGGCTTCTCGGGTGCGTCGGGGGATGACCACTTTCGGCTTGGCGGCGGGCGCGACGAAGGTGCTGGCGCCGGTGCCGTAGCGGCCGTTGAGAGTGTCGCTGTCGGTCTTGTAGAGCAGGACGTCGACGATGCCGAGGGCGCGGAGGCGGATCAGTACCCGTTGGACGTCGTCGACGTCGCGCCAGTCTTGGGTGTAGATGCAGATGGGGCGGCGGGTGTCGTCGCTCTTGGGCCGGGTGTTGACGAGCGTGCCTGCCTTGCTGCGGTAACCGAGAAGGCCGTCTTGGGTGGCGGCGCGGATCGTGGCCCAGGAGGCATCGAGAAGGCTGAGCGGAGTGAACCACATCCATTTGCCGCTGAAGGGATGGTCGTTTCCGGTCAGGGGGGTGTCCGGGGCGGCGGCCCACAGCCAGGGTTCGGTGGTCTCGCGTGATGGAGTGGTGCTGGTGAGGGTCTCGGGTTGGGCCGATGGGGCGGTCTTGGTGTTCATGATCGGCACCGTACGCGACATTCATTAGGTTTTTGCTCTATTCAGCCCGGTATGGGTCTCGTGGAACGGAACACTCCTCGATGGCGCCGCGACCTGGCGCTGACCGCGTGCTGCGCAGCCGCTGTAGCGGAAGCAGACCGCATCAGCGACCCTGGCCAGCGCGCCGCCCGGCTCATCGACTGCCTCGGGGTTCTGCGCTCGACCCATGGTGCGGGCACGGCCGCCTCCTTGGACATGGGCGTGCTGCGGCACGGACTGCGCCACGGGCTCGCGCCCCTTCTGCCTGCCGGCGGCGAGGGGGACGACCCGCTCGGCGGGATGAGGCTGCTGAGCGAGGACGGCTTGCTGTGCGATGCCGTGGAAGATCTGGGCCGCGAACATCTCGTGCCGCAGCAGGCGTTGATGGAGTACTGGCCCTGGGCGCGCTTGCGCGCCGAGCAGGAGGAACAGCAGCTGTACGCGGAGATCCGGCGGCTTCCGCCGGACGATTACGCGAGGGTGCGCGAGCTGCTGGCGAGTGATCCGGTGGCGGAGCAGGGTGTGCTGTGGGAGAAGTGGGGCGGGTTGTGGGGGCGGTTCGGGTTCTTCGAGCCGGTCTCGTCCTGGCCATGGTGCAACGCTGCGGGCTGGTGCTTCCCGTGCCCCGCCTGTGCCTGGCCGATGCGGGCTCAGTCCGCCGGCGGCGGTGTCTTCGTCGTCTCGTGCGATGCCCACCTTCTGGAGGGGGCGCAGTACACCTACCGGCCGGTGCGGGGCGGCGGCCCTCCGGTTCTGGAGGGTGGGGGCGGTCTGGCCGGTCAGGTCGAAGGCTTCCCGGCTGCCGGCGACTGCTTGGCGGTCTCCCGGACGGTGTGGCGGTATCTGACCCTGCCGGGGCGTATGGAGTTCGCGATCCGGGACGCGCTGGCCGGCATCGCCGGTCTCGAGATCCTCATGTACCCGGACGGCGACCGCTACGACCTGCACATCACGGCCGCCGACCCTCTGGTGGCCAAGCAGTGGCGGGTGGATGCGAAAACGTGGCGGTCCTTCGCGGCCCTGGCCGATGCGCTGCTCGAGCGTCCCGTGCTGGGCGGAGCGGTACCGCTGACCATCGTGGTCCCCCACCGGCAGCGGTCCGATCTTCCGCTGCTGCGGGCACGTCTTGCCGGGCGTCCGGACTTCGAGGTGATGACCGATGAGGACCTCGTCGGCGAGGTTCGCCGCTGGTGCCGGGGTGAGTCGTGAAGACGACCGGTGAGGTCCGTGAGGCGTTGCAGCGCTGTGCCATCGCGGCCTATCTCACCCTGTCTCAGCAGTGCTTCGCCTTCGAGACCGTCGATGGCCGGCGCGGGGTTCCGTTGGACTTCGCGGCGATGTTCGCCGGTCGGCGCACCGATCTGTGGGGGGCGTGGCTGTCGCTGCCGCGCGCCGAGTACGAGCTGGTGGGCCGGTTGTGGCAGGCGATCAGGCAGGAGGGGGACCTGGCTCAGCCGGAGACGTTCCGTGAGGCGGTGCTGGAGTACGCGGTGGCTCCCACGGCGCTGTTCCGGATTCCGGAGGAGTCGAACGCCGACGAGACCCACTGGCTGGTGGCCTGCCATGCTCAAGAGCCCCTCGTCCTGGCCGAGAACCTGGTTCAGGAGGCCGAGGACTACCGGGGCATGCTGGAGACGGCCCGGCCGACGGCCGGCGAAGGCCTGTGGGCGTTCGGTCACGATGGGCTGTACACGGTAGAGATTCCTGCCAGCGAGAAGAACGCCTTCGTGGCGCCGGTCCGCCTGCGCACCGAGCCGTTCCTTGAGGTGGCGAGGCTGCCGCGCGAAGCCGTGATGGACCGGGTGATGGGCCAGGCGAGAGCCCAGCCGGAAAGGTTCGGGTGGAAGCCCGGCCTGCTGCAGGGATTCTTCGACCGGCTCACGGACGCCTACGGCCGTACGGCGGTGGAGCTGCGGCTTCCTGCCGGGGCGATGACGCTGCTGAACGCGCCCACAGGGGTGGGAAAGAGCGTGCTGATGCGGGATGCGGCCCACCTTCTTGCGGCGAGCGGCCAGGGGCCGGTCCTCATGGTGGTGGGCCGCATCCGTGAAGGGCTGGGGACCGCCGAGCAGCTGGGCGCGGATGACGCACTGGTCGAGGAGACGGCCGCCGCTGTACAGGACGCGGCCGAGCGGGCCGGAAGGCCCCTGCGAGTGGTGCCGTGGGTGGCCTCCTCACGCTACGACGACCAGGCGCAGCTCGCGTTCTCACAGGGCCGCGAGGACCGGTTCGAGCAGTTCGCCAGCGGCTGTGAGATGACCGGTTGGCAGGTGGACGGCCCGCGGCTGGACCGCGCCAAGCTCCCCTGCACCCAACTGGAGTGGCTCGACGGGCCCGCCGAACCGAAGTCCGGCGGCAGGCATCTGTGCCCGCGCATGGGGATCTGCCGGCGTTTTGAGCACGTCCGGCAGGCCTCCGAGGCCGACATCATCGTGACCAACCACCACAACCTGATCCGGGGGCGCTGCAAGGTGCCCGTCGAGGTGGACGGTGAGCGGGTCGTCGGCGACATGAGCGTGCTGGAGTTCGTGCTGCGCCGCTGCCGCGTCGTGATCATCGATGAGGTTGACGCCTTCCAGTCCACCTGGTGTACGCAGGGCGCGCAAGAGTTCACTCTCATCAGCCGTGGCCGCGGCAGCGGCGGGCGGCTGGAAGAAGTCGACCGGCACCGCAACGGCCTGACTGCGCTGAAGAACCTGTTGGTGACCAGCCCGCTGATGGAGGCGCGTCGGCTCAGCGAGACCTTCCTGGACAACGTGTTGACCGGGCATCTGTATCTGGAGTCCGAGCAGGAGCGCCAGAATCGTCCTGGCTCGGGCTGGTACATGGTGGGCAAGAAGGACGCCGAGCTGTGTCGCGTCCTGACGGGCGCCTCGTCGGATGCCGAGGTCAGTGCAGGAGTCCACCAGGCCTACCTCGCACTCTTCCCCGGCGAACAGACCGACGCCGAGCTGCCGGATGGCTGGCAGCCGCTCGCCGAGCAGATCCGCCAGGCTCTGGCCGGCAAGGTCCAGGGCACTCGTCGCAGCAGAAAGCTCGCGGTTTTCAAGGACTCCCTCTCACGGATCCTGGGCGGCGCGCCCTTCAACGTGCCCGCCTCCCGGCGCGCCGCGCTGGTCAATGATCTGCTGGTGCGGGCCTGGCTCGGTGCGCTCCACAACGAGCTGCACACCTTGAAGTGGTCGCTCCTGCCGCTGCTGGGGGAGCTGAACGCGGCCACTGACCTGGTGTCCACGATGGGGCTGATCCCCCGCGACGAGCCGATTCCCTACGGGCCCCTGGGGCAGAACCTGTACGGGTTCAAGCTCGACAAGAACGCCGGGGGGTCCGGCCGGCTGTCGCTGCAGTCTCTGGGCGGCGACCCGCACACCTCCACTGTCCGCCTAGGCGACACCGTCGCCCTGGCGACCGCGGGAGTGCGGCGCAGCGTGCTCGGGCTGTCCGCCACCGCGTTCTTCCCCAGGGCCGCCCTGCAGCACGTGCACGCCCTGCCCGCCTACGTGATGACCGACGCCGCTGTCGGCGCGGTCACCGCTCATGCCGGGAGCGTGTCGGCCACCGATACCGGCTGGCAGCCGATCTCGATCGGCGGCGTGGAGGAGAAACGCAAACCCTCCGAGCTGCGCAAACTCGCCGAGCGACTATGGCACACCCAGCTGTCGTCGCACCTGGAGAAAGTCGCCCGCAACGACCCGCTGCGGGAGCTGGCGCTGCTGGCCGGGAACTCCTACTTCCACGCGGAGATCATGGCCGCCGGGGTCGCGGCCGCGTGCGGCCGGCCGGAATGGGTCGCGGTCCTCGTCAGCAACAGCCGGGACGCCTCCAAGACGGCCGTGGCCCTGCCCGAGGGCGTGGTGCGGGTGACCATCGACGAACTCGAGGACCTGCCCGCCACCCACCCGAGGGTGAAGGTGATCTGCGCACCGCTGTCGGTGGTCTCCCGCGGCCTGAACATCCTCATCCCGCACACCGACCGCTCGGCGCTCGCCTCGGTGTGGGTGGGGGTGCGCCCGATCACGCACCTGCACGAGCCGGCCGTCATGTACGCGAGCATCAACGCCTGCGGTGTCGCCGCCGGCACGGTCAGCGCCGACCCCGCGGGCATGCTCGCCTCCCAGCGCACCGCGGCCGTACGCCAGCGGGAGCTGCTGCTGCGCACCGACCCGCGGTTCTCCCGCATGCCGAAGTTCCTCAAGACCGAGGTGCTGGCGGGCATCCTCGTTGAGCTCATCCAGCTAGCCGGCCGCGCACGGCGCGGCGGCACCCCCGTCGAGCTCTACCTGGTCGACCACGCCTTCTTCAACCAGCAGCTGGGCTGCGACTTCCCCCGCCTGCTGCGCTCCTACTACGGGCAGCTCGACACCGACGAGCAGGACATCCTGCGCCGTGTCTACGGCTCCACCCTCACCGCCTGGCTCGACCTCGCCCACAGCGAGGACCTGCTGCCCAACCCGGTCACCCTCATCCCCGCCCCGACCCTGGACGCCCGAGGACGGAAGTAATGCCATCCCAGGACACCCGCATGTCCATGCTGGCCGCACCGTTGACCCGCGAGCTGACGGGCACCGTGTGGCTGTACCGCTTCCCGGACAAGATCGAGCACGAGTGGAACAGACTGCATGCCGTCTACCGCGGCAAGACCGGATCGAAAGCCAACCTGCCCTATACCGGGCTGCTGATGGTGCTTCGGGCGAGCGGCACCACCAGCGCCTCGCTGTATCCCACCAGCAAGAGCAGACCGCCCCAGTTCCTCGCCCTGTCCAAGAAGCTGCCGTCGGCGCATCTTCGGGCCGTGGTCGCGCTGTGGGAGCAGGCTCTGCTGCAGACGCCGGCGGACGACATCTCACTGGCCTACACCAGTGGTCTCGCCGACCTGTTCGCCTCCGTGGAGCCCGAGCAGGTGGCGGTGTGGGACCACGTCCGTCTCGGCCCGCGCGCCGTGGACGCGGACGGCTGGGTATGGGACGCGGCCGGCTGGAACCTCGCCTCCCTCTTGGCCCGGACAGGCCTGAAGGTGGACGGCCGTACCGTCCCCTGGCGCTCGGACACCGAGAACAACATCATGGTCTGGGATACCGGACACCTGTGGTCGAACAACTGGCTTGAGGCCCGCCCTGCCAAGGAAAAGAAGGGCAAGGAAGCGGCCGGCGAAGAAGCCGAGGCGCCGGAGGAGTGGAAGGTCCGACGCCACTACGCCGCGCTGCGCGTGGATGTGGCGATGAAGTCGCTGCACTCGCTGCCCGTCCCCCTGGCGGTCATGACACCCCGCGTCTCGAGGCTGAGCAACCAGATCAACGGCGCCCGCACCGCCTGGTGGGCGCCCCGCTCCCCCGGCGCCCCGCTGCTCCGCGTGGGCCTGGGCGGCAAAGGCAAGTACACCCATCTCGAGCACACCAGCCGTCTGGCCCTGGATGCGTGGGTGCGGCTGATGGACGAGCCCGTGTTCCCCCGCAGCCCCGAGGACACCGAGTTCCTGCCCATCAGCGCCATGGACCTGTCCGGCGAGCCCGGCGGCTTCCGTGCGCTCATCCCGTTCTCGAAGTCGTTCCCCATCGGCAAAGGCGTCGGCCTGCACACCGTCACCGCCCTGGCCGACCATCTGACCACGGTCACCGGGCAGGACCTCGTCCGCGGCCTGCAGGTCGCCAAGGTGCTCTCGGTGGCCGCCCGCAAGACCGAGTACGGCCGCGATGCCACGCTCCTCGACGACGCCGGTCTCAAGGACATCATGGCCGCCGCGGGCTGCTCCAGGCTGCGCATCCTGGCCCTGTACGAGCACCAGGAGATGCGCACCCGCATGCAGCGGCTGCTGGCCTACCACTTCAACCGACCCGATCTCGCCGACGGTATGCCCGACGACGAGATCGTCGCGCTCGGCTGTCACACCGAGGTGCTGCTGCACCGGGCCCCCGAGCTGCTGTCCCACGGCGGCCACCACGACCGGCGTGGCGCGCTCACCGACGCTCTGCCCGGACTGGCTGCCGAGGACACCGGGGTCCTGGCCCTGGTCGAGACCGAGTACGACGCCAAGGAGTGGGGCCGCCAGCGCCGCGCCGCCCGCCGCGAGGAGGAAGGCGCCGTCGACCCCTACACGCTGGACGCCAAGCCGGAAATCTCCCGGCACCTCGCACGGCACGGCGTACTCGCCCAGTTCCTCACCCCCACCACGAAGAAGCTGCGCTCGAAGAAGAAGGAACGCGATGCCACATCCCCCTTGGAGGCCCTCGGCATGGAGCTCGCCGCGGACTTCCCCGGCCACATGGCCATCGGCGACGTGCTGCGCTCCGCCGGCCTGGTCCACCCCCGCCTGACCCGCGCCATCTCCACCGGAAGCGGCCTCAAAGACCGCGTCGCCCACCTCGGCCTGCACATGCGCGCCCAGCTCGGCGAGAAACACGTCAACCGCACCGAGGAACCCAAACTCATGTGGATCCTCACCGCCTTCGTCCCCGTCGGCGCCCACTGGAAGGCCCTGGCCTACCTGCCCGCCGGCCGGGACGGCAAAGGCCGCTGGCTCAACTACGCCCGCGCCCAGGCACTGTCCCGCAGCCACCCCATCCCCGAGGGCAGCCGCGGCGACGACACCCTGCCCCGACGCATCGACCACGCCCTGTTCGAACTAAGTCGGCACCTCGAGTGCGGCTACGTGCTCTATGTCTCCGGGGACTCCACCCGCCCCGTCTGGCCGCTTCTGGCCAACAAGAAGGCCGACCTGCTCCCCGACGACGACGGCCTGGCCAATGGCAGGCCCGCGCTGCCCGGCGCCACGCTCACACCCGAGCACCGCCCCCGCGCGGTCATCCGCACCACCTCCAGCGCCGACCCGAGCATCCCGCTGCCTGCGCTCTTCCACGAGATCCACGAGGACGGCACCGAACGCGACGGCGACAAGACCAGCAACGCGCTGTTCCGACTCGACCACACCGACACCACGTTCCTCATGAGCCGCCGCCCCCATCAGATGGACGGCAAGACCCCATCGGCCAAGTCCGGACGCTCCCAAGGGCGTTGGAGCTGCGACGACAAGGAACAGCAGGCCGAGACCTGGTACAACCTCACCGCCACCGAGATCGCCGTCATCCAGCACCCCGACGGGGAAGACGCCCTGCCCTACGCCCTGACCTGCGCGAGGCTGTGCAACCACGCCCTCGCGTGGGAACACCGCACCTGCCATCCCCTGCCCGTCCACGCCGCCATCCAGATGGACAAAAACCACCCCGAGTACCGGCGCACTATCGACTGGGAAACCGACGACGCCACCGGCTGACCAGCAACAACGACGGGAAAGCCCCTGCGTGTACTGCGCCAGAACATGCTCAGGACTTGTGGATCAGGCCCCGGGGGGCCGCGGAGGACGTACCTTCCCGAAGGTTCCTGTGACGGTCATCGAGTAGGCCGCGCTCACAGCTCGGGCCGGGAAGGCACGCCCGTGCTCAGCGTCGTCACCGTCGACGGTTCCATCGAGTCCGGCTCCCTGACCGACGAGATCGTCCAGGGTGGCCTCAACTGGTCCACAACTCTTGACAATTCCTCGCGAGCCGTAGCCATGACTGTGAAGGGGCTTTGTCCGGGCGGAATAGGGCCCTGTAAGCCGACCAGGCGCTTCGCTCAAAAACGTGGCTGCCCGTCGGGCCACTGTCCGGCCGGGAGCCTAGACACCCCGGGCGTACGGGTCGCGCTGAACCGCCTGCGCGCGGGGAAGACTGCGGGCATTGCCGGTGGATGGGGAGGGGGTGGTCGCCGTGGCCGCGGCCAGTAGCACGGACTCGGCGCTCAAGCGGGCCCGGCTCGCGCTGAACATGACGTTAGAGGAGGCGGCCGACACGCTGAACGCGATCACCGGGGGTGCGACGGACGCGAGCCTGATGAGCGCGTGGGAGTCGGGCCGGCGCCGGACGGGCAAACGGAACCGGGCAGGTCTGTGCCAGCTCTACCGCGAACGCCCGGAGGCGCTGTTCGCCCACCAGGACGGCGCTGCCACGAGCGTGCTGGAGACCTCCGGCACCGCCGTGGTGGTCAAGGTGCTGACCCGCTGGAGCGACTTGGTCGAGGCGATGGTCGACGTCGTGGCCGGCGCGCGCGAGCAGCTGGTCGTCACCGGCTCCCGGTCGCGGGAGAAGGCGTATCTGGCGGCGATCGAGACGGCCGTGGCCCAGCAGCCGGACCTCGTCCACTACCGCGTGCTGTACGGACCCCCGCGGCACCGGGCACTGGCCGATCACCTGCTGCGGCTGCTGGAGCTGCGCGACCCGTCCGCACGCCACAAGGGGGTCAAGACGCTGCACGTCGGGATGGTGGAACCCGCCGAGGTTCTGGAGAGGTTCTTCGTCGCCTCCGAGACCGCCGCCGTGGTGCCGCTGCCGTCGTTCCACGGGGGCGGAGGGCTTCGACTGCGGCGTCTTACTCGCCTGCGCGTCGGCGCGGCCGGTGGAGACGATCGAAGCCGTCCGCGCGCTGCCGGTGCGGCACAACTAGGGGGCGAGGGAGAAGCGTGATCGAGGACTTGTCGCGGGCGGCCCGGGTTCGTACGGCGTCCGTGGTCGAGCTGGCGAGCGAGCTGATCCGGCGGCCGAGCCGCGGCGGGATCGACGACTACGAGCCCGTCCTGACAGTGCTGGGGAACTGGCTCGCCGCCCGCGAGCTGCCGCACCGCCGCCTGCACGACGCGGCGGGTGCCCTGGTAGGGCTGCTGGTGGAGATTCCCGGCGGGCGGCCGGGCTCCTGGTGGACGCTGGACGCATGCGTGGACACCGCCCCGTACGGCGACGAGGCCGCCTGGTCGTTCCCGCCGGCCTGCGGCGACATCGTGGACGGCTGGCTGCGCGGCCGGGGGGGGCGGCGGACTCCAAGCTCGCCGCCGCGATATTCTGCCACATCGCCGCCGACCTCGCCCCCCGCGCCGAGTCCCTGCACGGCGGGCTCGCGGTGCTCCTGGACGTCGATGAGCACACCGGCGGCTTCGGTGGCGCCCGCGCCTACCTCACCGACCCGCGCGCGGCCCGCCCCGCCGGGGTGATGATCGGCTACCCGGGCATGGACGAGGTGGTGGTCGGCGGCCGGGGCCTGTGGCGAGCGTCGATCGCCGTGCACGCCCCCTCCGGGCACTCCGGGTCCAGCAAGACCGTCATCGGCGCCATCACCCGGGCCGCCCACCTCGTACGGCTCCTCGACGCGGCCGAGCTGCCCGGCGCCAACACAGGCTTGAGGTTCCCGCTGCCACCGAAGCTGTCGGTGACCGCCTTCCACGGCGGACAGGGCTTCTCCGTCACCCCCGACCGGGTCGACATCAACGTCGACGTGCGCACGACCCCCGGCTTCGACGCGCACGACGCCGAGACGCTGGTCCGCAAGGCCGTTGCCGAGCTGGATGCGGCGCTGCCCGCCCCGGTGCCCACGGAGGTCGCCCCGGTCGCCACGTGGCCGCCGTTCCGCCTGGCCGAGGACGAGCAGCCCGCCGCCGCCCTGCTGAACGCCGCCACCGAGGCAGGGCTCACCGTCCGGCCGAAGACCGCGGGACCGTCGAACATCGGCAACCTGCTCGCCGGGGAAGGCATCCCCGCCACGGCCGGCTTCGGGGTGCCGTACGAGGGGCTGCACGGCATCGACGAGCGCGCCCACCTGGCCGAGTTGCCGCAGGTCTACGCGGTCTACCAGCGGGCCGTCCTCGACCTCCTCGGCGGCTGACGTCCCAACAGCGTCCCAACTTCCTCCCAGATCCACTCCCAGCAACCGCCCAACTCCGTCTCTGGGAACGGATCTTCGATCTGGTCGGCGCCGCGCGCGGACTGCTTGCGCAGGATGTCCGGGATCCAGGGGTGGGCGACGATGGCGTAGCGGCCGCCCCTGCGGGTCTCGTCCAGCAGGGCCATCGCGTCCGGGATCGCCCGCTTGACCAGGGATGCGGTCGCCGCCTCCATATCGCCCTCGTGCGCCTCGAGCGCCTCGGCCACAGCCGCCGCGATCGGGCCGGACGGGTCGATGGTGGACGCGGCCCGCACACGGCGGCCCGCGGGCACGGCCTTTACCGGCTTCGCCGTGCGGCCCACCTTCCGTTGGGCGGGGGTGTCGGGTGCGGGGGCTGTGGTGGCGCACTGGGCGGGGTCGAGGTGCTGGGGAAAACCGGCGACCTGGTGGCGGGCAAGCTGCCCGCACAGGACACACGGCTCGGGCGCGGCCAGAGCTTCGACGTCGTCCATGTCGTCGCCTGCGGCCAGGCCGCCGCCTGCTGCCGGGGCCGGTGTGCTCTCGTCCCGTGCGGGCCGGGGCGCGGTGGCTTCGTCTGCGGGCGGTGGGGAGGGGGGTGTGAGTTTCGCGGCCAAGCCGTCCAGGAGGTAGGCGTACTTCGTTCTGAGTTCCCCGGAGGGGTCCCGGCCGGTCTCCCACCCCGTGACCGTGGAGGGGCTCACTCCGAGAGTCCGGGCCACCTGGGCCTTCGACAGGCCGGCCCGCTCACGCAGGTCGCGGCGTACCTGGGCTTCGGGGAGCGCGGGCTGGGGGGTGAGAGACGCGAGCAGCGAGTCGATCGCGTCGAAGTCGCTCATCGGTCCGCGGCTCTCAGATGTAGGTGACGGGGTTGCGGGACAAGTGCGGGCTCGAGGTGGGGCGGCCCACCCGCGCATCGCCGCGCAGCAGGTCGCCCTCGAGGGCGTAGCGGGCGCCGTGCTTGGAGATCCCGGTGATCCTCGCGACGGCGAGCACCGTGCCGTCGGTGTTGATGATCTGTACCTCGTCCTGGGACAGAGCCCGGTCGGCGTTGAACTTCCAGATGCCGCGCCCTGCCTGCCAGGCTTCATCTTCAGACATCCCAGGGCGCCATCCGATCGTGGCGCGTCCCAGCCCGTCGCCGGTGTCAGCGGGCCGCTCGGCTCCCAGCTGGATCTGCAGCACCCCGTCCACCCTCCGCCATTCAACTCTTTAACTTGTTGTGAAGTTACCAGCACGGGGGGTAACTTCACAACAAGTCAAAGAGTAATCCACTCACTCGGCGGACGGACCCGTCCGCCACCACCGAGCCAACCAGGGAAAGCGCATGGCCAAGACCTACAGCGAAGTACTACGCGGCGTCCGCGAGGGCACCTGCACCGCGACCGGCACACCCCGCGCCGAGCTGGTACACCTGCGGTTCACACTGCACGGGCAAGAGGATGAGCCCCGGGTCCCGGCCGCCGGCTCTTGCTGCGTATGCCGTACCGAGGTCTCTGGTCAGCGGGGTGAGGGACCAGCCGTCGGCACTGATGTGATGCAGGACGAGCAGCAGTACGGTCTCGTGTTCCAGATCGAACGGGGCGCGTGCCACGCTGACGAGGCAGTCCCCCGGAGCTTCCAGCGCGCACTCAGTGACCGCCACTTCCAGGTCCCACTGTCCGGCGTCAAGCACCCTCTGACCGGGGTTGTCTTCCCGATCAGACGGAAAGACGGTCCGGAGGCTCTCATGCCGGTCGACCACGTCCTTCAACGCGGCCCGCATGAGCTTGCCCTTGGGGGTTAGTGGCAGGCCGTCCAGGACCGTGCAGGACGAGGGGGACCATGTAGGCGGGCAGGCTCAGGTGCAGCTCTTCAAGGACGAGCCGGCCCCACGCCGGGTCGGCGTGCTGCTTGGCCGAGGCGGGTGCATCGCCCCATGCCCCGTCCGCTCTGCGTGGCACCAGGTAGGCGTACAGTGTGTTGTCCCCGTGCCGGTCCTCATGGGTCACCACGACCGCTGCCGACACGTCCGCCCGCTGGGTCAGTCTGTTCTCGATCTCGCCCAGTTGGGTGCGGAAGCCGCGGACTTTCACCTGCCTGTCCTGGCGGTCGACGAACTCCAGCATGCCCTCACGCGTGCGCACGATGTTCCCGGTCCGGTACATGCGACTGCCATCGCCGGAGAAGGGGTCGGGTGCGAAGCGCTCCGCGGTCAGGGCGGGACGTTGGTGGTAGCCGCGTGCGACGCCTGTCCCGGCCAAGCAGAGTTTACCGGCCTGACCAGGGTCCACCGGCTGCAAGTTCTCGTCGAGGACGTACGCGCGTACGTCGGCCAGAGGGCGGCCGATCGGCACCGAGGCGCCTACCTCGTCGGTACCACGTGGAAGGTGGAGAAGATCGTCGCCTCGGTCGGTCCATAGACGTTCACCACCGAGCCTGGGCCGCAGGCTCGCAGGGCACGCTGGACGACGGAGGGATTAGCGGCCTCGCCGCCGGTCCAGACCTGGCGCATCCCGACGAAGACGTCCGGGTATTCCTCGACCAGGACGTTGAAAAGCGAGGTCGTCACGAACGCGCAGGAGACCTGTTCGTCGGTGATGAGCCGTCCCAAAGTGTAGGCGTCCGTGGTGCCGCTCGGAGCGACTACCACGCGTCCGCCGCGCAGCAGTGGCATCCACATCTCGAAGACCGAGGCGTCAAAATTCAGCGGCGAGTGGTAAAGGACGCTTTCGTCCAGTCCACCTGACCAGCAGGGGTCCTGAGCGAACGCCAAGAGGTCGCCGTGGGAGACACCCACGCCCTTGGGCTTGCCCGTGGATCCGGAGGTGTAGACCACATAGACGAGTTGCAGCGGGGAAACGACCGGGCTGCGGTGCATGTCGCTGCCGTTGGGATTGGCACCTGTCCGAGGCAGGTCATCGAAGATCGCCACTTCGGCCTCAGCGCCGCAGAACGCCCGGACCTCTTCAGCCCGGGCAGGAGAGTCGACCAGGATGCAGCCGATGCCGCACTCCTCGGCGATGGGCCGCGGCGCAGCCGAGCAGCCCGGGTTCGGCGAGCGGCACGGAGAAACGGACCGGTGGCAACACCGGCACCGCGCTCTGTGCCGACTCAACAGGCCCCCCCGCGCCGAGTAATCAGGCTCGACGATCGCGGCAGGCAATGGGCCTCAGCGTCCCGGTGGCCCCGACTCGGGTGGGCCATGAGCCACATGCCCGTTGAGGGAGACCGGGGAGGTGTCGATGGCCCGCAGGTCCTCAGCCATGAGGGGCTGGTCGTAGCGGGTGACGATCTGCGCCAGGCTCTCCACGAGGTTGGCGCGCTGGCCCGCATTGAGCCCTTTAGCGAAGGTCTGGAGCAGGCGGGCGGTCTGGACCCAGGCGTTGTCGGGCGCGTGGTCGGTGATCTGCTGTGCCAGCCGGTTGACGGCGTCGATGGTGTCGCTGCCGGTCGCCTCGGGGTGGTGTGTGAGCCAGTAAGCCAGTGTCAGGGTCGGGGTGGCGGCCAGGGCCTGGTGGAGTTCTTCGGCTTCCTGATGGCGCCGACGGTGCCGCTGTTCGTTCAGCGTCTCCTCGTGCAGCCGCCGTTCGAGGGCAGTGGCCGCTGCCAAGTCCTCGGTGGTCACGGTCAGGGCTGCTTCGGCCCACAGGAGGCGGACCGGGGCACCGTCGAGGTCGGCCCCGGCACCCAGGCGGGTGTTGATGTGGGCCTGCGCGGCCCGGTGCTCGCCGAGCGAGTACAGCCGGGCCGCGGCGCGGGCCGTTTCCAGGGCGTGATGGGTGGCCGTCGCGCGCGGATCGTGATGGAGGCGGGCGGCGGGCACCTCCTGCCACCGGCCGGTCAGTTCAGCATGGAAGCGGAATCCGGGCGTGTTGCTGGGCAGCGTGTAGCTGCCTCCGGCGAGCTGGCCGGCGCGCGGCGCCGGCCAACCGGATCGGCTACGACTGCGGCGCATGGGTGCTAGGGAGCGGGGGCGCGGCGGGGTCCTGGGCCCGCAGCCGGGTGAGTATCTGGTCGCGCAGACGTACGGCGTTGGCGTCCTGCACGGCGGGAGGTGCGGGGGCCCAGCTGTATAGGAGGTTCTGCATGGCGATCAGGCGGTTGGCGCTGTAGTACGGGTCGTCGGCGCGGTGGACGGCGTCGCACACGATCTGCTCGATGGTCTCGCGCCGCTCGGGGTGTTCCAGGGCCGTCTGCATCCAGTAGGCGAAGGCGTCGGCGGCTGGCGGCGACCAGCCGGTGGTGGGGAGGGCGTTGCGCCACATGTCGGTGAGCCATGCTGTGTCGATGGCGGGGTCGGTCAGGAGGGCCAGGCCGGCGGGGGTGCGGCGCTGGGCGAGGTGGGCGAACGTGCTCTGCGCTGCCGCCCGGTACGGGGCATGCGGGTCGCTGGCCCACTGGGTCAGCTGGCGGATGATCCCCGAGTGCTGCTCGCTATCGTCCCACAGGGCGTTCAAGGCCTCGCTGACGGCCTGTGTGATCTGGGCCGTCCGGCCGTTCCTGGCGTCGCCGTCGCCGTGGGCCCTGGTGGCGAGTTCGGCGATGCGGCCGAGCATGCTGGCGGGGTAGGCCTCGGCGAGGCGGCGACAGGCGCGGATGAGGACGGCCGTGAAGTCGGCGGACAGCGGGACGGCTTCGGGTTTGGTCCACCGACGGTAAGCAGTGCGGGCGAGGTCTCCGGTCCGGTCGTCCACAGCGGCCAGGACAAGGAGGTCGCAGGCGGCGTCGCTGTAGATGGTGGACCACTGTTCGGCCAGGGACTTCAGGAGTGCGGTTCTGCGGTGGCGGGCTGTGTAGTGCACGACCCAGTGGCTGACGCGCTGGGTCAGCGGCCTGGCGAGGTCTTCGTCGAGTCCGGTGACCTGGGCAGCGGTCCAGGTGGTGAACTCCTGCAGCAGGTGCGGGCGGTCGTCCAAGAAGTAGTCGACGACGGCCTCGGCATAGTTGTGGTAGCGGAATCGGATCGTGCCGTCCGGCTGAAGGTCGGCGTTGGCCTTCTGCGTCAGTGCCACGACACCGAGCCCTTGCTGCCCGGGACGGGGCTGGGGTGTTTCCTTGAGTGCCTTGGCCAGAGTGGTGGAGGCCTCGTAGATCTTCTCCGAGCTCGCGCCCTCGAGCACCGCGGCGGCGAGCAGGTAGTTGCGGTAGTCGCTGTCCTGGTGGGTGGTGTGCCACGCGAGGAGGTCGCTGCGCCAGTCCTCGGCGGCTGTGACGACCTTCTGGACCAAGCCGGTGAAATACGTGGTGCCGGGATTCTGGCCCTGCACGAGGCGGCCCTTGTCCCGCTCGACGTCCTCCGTGTTGACGATGGCGTTGGCCCAGGCCTGAACTTGCGACGGCTGGAGCCGAGCGATCCCCCGCTGGATGGGTTCGGCCTCAATCCAGCGGTCGATGCCGATGATGAGCGGCACGTTCTTCAGATGTTCTCGCAGGATGTTGGCACGCTTTGGGCCAGCAAGGAGGCGGTTGAGGTGGATCGCACCGTCGCCGCACTTCTTCCACGCCTCGGCACTCATCAGGACGATGAGTACAGACCCCTGGGGCAACTTGTCGGCGTCCTCGGCCAGTTCGCGGCCGAAACCGGCAGGGGGAACCTCGGCCCGCAGGTCCAGGATCCAGCCGGTGTTGTGCTCGTACAGGCCGCTCAGGTCAAACGGGCTGCCGGGTTCCCGCCGTACCTGGCGGACGGCGCCGTTCACGCGGCGGCGCAAGATGTCCAGCGCGGTGCTGAAGCGGCCGCTGCCGTCTGCACCGGTCAGTACGGCCACGGGGCTCTTGCCCAGGATCTCGCTGATCGCGTGGTCGTCATCCTGGCTCCGGACGTAGTTCCGTAGGTGTGCGTCGATGTCCTTGCGGGTGAGGGTGGTGCCGCGCAGCCGCCGGATGCCCTGTTCGATGAGCGTGCCGATCATGACGCCGCGGTTGATGCCGACGCGCTGGTTGGCCTGTGCGATCCAGTACGGCTCGGTGCTCTGTTCGTGGTATTCGGATACCTCGGCGCGGGCAGCGTCCCCCGTGGTGGCGGGGCGGGACTCAACGGCAGGTTCGGGCGTCGGATCGGTCGAGTCGATCTCGGATGCGGTAAGAGCAGGCGGCAGGCCGTAGTCGGCCTCAGGCGGCAGATCGTTCACGAGCTGCGGAGACGGAGCGCTTGAGGTCACGTACTTCCCTTCTCGAGACGGCCGGAGGGACGGTGGCGGGGCTACCGGGAGGCGGGCGGCGGGCCTATGTAGCGGGCCCGGATGCCCGTCATCTCCCCGCCCTTCTCCACCGTGACGGCGTCCTGGCTCGTCTCCACGGGTCCCGCGACGAAGTCGGAGTCGACGGCGGTAACCTTGCCGCGCAGCGTCCCGATCTTCTGCCGCGCGGACGGCCCGGAAGGTGCGCGGCCCTCCTCCCCCACGAACGTCAAGCGCTGCCCGTAGATCTCCTCGAGCGTGCCGCGCACCCGGCCCAGCATGCGCAGCAGCCGGACATCATCCACACTGATGTGCTCAGGGGCGTGCCGGTATCCGTCCAGCACGTCGCGCAGAGTCTCCAGGTTCTCCAACCTCTCAGCGAGCTCCTCCGGATCTGCGGTGAGCGGCAGGCTCAGTTCCCCACGCAGGACGTCCGAGGCTGGCAGGACTGTCTCCGGCTGGCCGTGCCGGTCCAGCAGGTTTTCCAGGCGTTGGTAGAGGAACGTGAAGGTGGCCGGAAGCCCGGCGCCGAGCACGGTGGACAAGGCACTGAGGTCAGGCATGAATTCTCCTCTACTTTATGGACGTTAGGGAAATCTTCAGCAACTTTGACCTGCGCTCACTGAACGGAGAACTGGGTCACGAAAGTTGACCGAAAACGAAAGTTCATCTCTCGTCACACCGTTGCCATCTGCATCAGCAGCCACATCCGGCGGGCCCCTAAGGTCGCTCATGTTTCCCTGGCCGGGTCCGGATCGGTCTCTGAATGTTGCGGTGCACGCTCGGCGCTTCTTCTGGGTACCGCACCACGGGGAGGGCGGTGGCCGGACTGACGATAGAGCAGCTCATCAGGGTGTCTGGCCACGCGTTCCTCCCGCCAGGCAGTGTCGAAACAGAGCCGGCCCGCACTACGGGCCATAGCCCACGCGGCACGGCAACTGGTCACAGGAGACAAAAGAATGCGAGCGAGGGTCAGGCGCATAACTCCCAGCGTGAACGCCGCAGTCCCCACAGGAGGTGGTTCCAACGCGTCGGCTTGCCTGTGTCCCACAGCATCGCCGGTATCCAGACGTTCTCAAGATGGCGTGCATTATTCTATGCTTGGGTATGTCAATTCTCACTTCCCTTCACAGGCAGCACAGCAGCCCTTAAATCTGACTGCTGTAATGAACGTTGAGCGGACCTGCAGAACCGATACAAGAACGGTTTCCGGCCCGCGCGACGCCACCGACAAGGCGAGGGGTTCACCCACGGCAGTTGCCTCAGGGGGAAACGGGAAAGGTCAGGCCCGGCATGACGACTCAGCCGGCCCGGCGTGTTCGACTCCCGCAGTTGGAGGCCCTCCGGCCGCCGCGGTGAGTCCCTATGCGGGCGTGTCCGTCGATGTCGACGCCGTCAGCGCCTATCCGACCCTGCCGCTCGCCGGTCGGGACAACTCGGTGACCACAACGCGGTCACGGCGACAGCGAACCCATGAAACTGCGGCCAGTCGGTGGCGGTCTGCGCCTCAGTCACCACCAACGCGCCCGGATGGGGCACGCCCACGGGGAGGTGACGTTCACCGGACCTGGCGGCCTCAATCAGACCGCTGCCCTCAACGCCGCCGGCCAGGCCTGCTTCAGTTCCACCAGCCTGCCTCCGGCACCATCATTGCCCACTACAACGGGGACGTGCTTCACAGCCTCGACGGGCTTCGTGGTCATCAGCGCAACGAGCGTGGCCACCACCATCACGGCCCATCCCGGAAGGTCCAACTACGGCTCAACGGCGCCTTCGTTATCCAGGTCATGAACGCGACGCTGAGGAACGCCGCGACCAACGCACCGGCCCCCGGCATGACGGTGGCCTTCACCGCTAACGCGGTGAGCGGGCCGATCGTGATCGGCACGGCCGTCACCGACGCCAACGGCGTGGCGACCCTCGCCCCGCCCACCCGCACCGTTCCGGGCACCACCCTGACGGCGGCCAGTTACACGGCGTCGTTCGCCGGAGCGACTGCTTCGCACCATCCTCCGTCACGGGGGGCCTGACCTCCGTCCCGCTCCCAGTGCCGTAACCCCACGTAGGGAAACGACACGACCGCACCACCGCACACCCAGCACCGGGCCGCTCATACCTCGTGCGGGTCTGTACGGTGAGTGGTGTAACTCCCGAGCTGGAAGCGACAGTTGATGACTGACGTGACGAGTGGCAGCGAGGCCGGGAAGGCCCCTGTGAGTGGGACGGGCGCCGTGGATGACGGGCTGGTCGCCGAGTTGGTGGCCCGGGCTCAGGCCGGTGGCGTGAAGCTCACCGGGGAGGGTGGCCTGCTGCAGCTGCTGACCAAGCGGGTGCTGGAGTCTGCCCTGGAGGGCGAGCTCACTGATCATCTGGGGCACCAGCCCGGTGAGCGGGCCGAGGGCGGTCGGGACAACTACCGCAACGGGCACCGGTCCAAGACCGTGGTCACCGAGTCGGGGCCGGTCGAGATCTCGGTGCCGCGGGACCGGGCGGGGTCGTTCGAGCCGCAGCTGGTCAAGAAGCGTCAGCGGCGTCTGGGCGGGGTGGACGAGATGGTCCTGTCGCTGTCGGCGAAAGGGCTGACGCATGGGGAGATCTCCGCGCATCTCGCCGAGGTGTACGGCACGGAGATCTCCAAGTCCACGATCTCCGCGATCACCGACAGTGTGATGGCTGGCATGGCGGAATGGCAGAACCGCCCGCTGGACAGCGTCTACCCGGTCGTCTTCATCGATTGTGTGAACGTGAAGGTCAGGGACGGGCAGGTCGCCAACCGGCCTGTCTACATGGCGGTGGCGGTCACTGCCGAGGGGCATCGGGACATTCTGGGTCTGTGGATCGGCGACGGCGGGGAGGGCGCAAAGTACTGGCTCCAGGTCCTGACCGAGATCAAGAATCGCGGCGCGGCTGATGTCCTGATGCTGGTCTGTGACGGCCTGACCGGCCTGCCGGACGCCGTGAACACCGTCTGGCCTGCGACGATCGTCCAGACCTGTGTCGTTCACCTGCTGCGGAACAGCTTTCGTTACGCGGCCCGGCAGGACTGGGAGAAGATCGCGAGGGCGCTCAGGCCCGTCTACACCGCGGCAACCGAGGACGCCGCCCTGGAGCGGTTTGTGGAGTTCACCGACGCCTGGAGCAAAAAGTATCCGGCGATCGTTCGCCTCTGGGAGGCGGCCTGGGCGGAGTTCGTGCCCTTCCTCCAGTTCGACGTGGAGATCCGCAAGATCGTCTGCACCACCAACGCGATCGAGAGTATCAACGCGCGGATCCGCAGGGCCGTCCGGGCCCGGGGGCACTTCCCCACCGACCAGGCCGCCCTCAAATGCGTCTACCTGGCCGTCATGAGCCTGGACCCGACCGGCACCGGACGCAAACGCTGGACCATGCGCTGGAAGGCCGCACTCCAAGCCTTCGACATCACCTTCGACGGCCGGCTCACCGCCGGACGCCGCTGAAGAAAACCGACCGAGTTCCACCGTTTGCTACACAGACCCCAGCTCTGACCAGCAGCGATAGCGAACTGCAACTGGAGTACTAGGACCTGGACGTTGGTGATCACGGCGCGGTCGGCGTTCGCGAAGTGGTCAAGAGGTTGCGCGCGTTGGTCGGGGGTGTGGTTGCCGTTGGTTGACGATACGGACAGGGTGCCGGCCCAGGAGGGGCGCTGTTCGGTGGGGAGGGTGCACAGGGTGTGGCCGAATTGGCGGGCGAAGTCTTCTGCGTCGGCGACTTGTTGGGAGTAAACGATCACATGCTTGAGGTCGTGGGTGGTCATCGCTTTGAGGACGCCCAGGTGCAGGGCCGTCGTCCGGCGGGCGGTCGGGGACGGGGACTCCCACGTCGGTGCGGTCGACGCGGTGCGCTTCGGGCGCGGGCGGGTGTCCCGGGGCCTCGGCCAGGCGGGGGGCTTCCCACTCGTACGGGGTCGCGGTAGGTAGAGGCGGCGCTCGATGCGGATCCGGGAGGAGTCGTGGACCATCGTCCACTCCTTGTCCCAACTGCCCGCGGTACGGTGCGCCTCGTCGACGACCGTGAGATCGAAGGTGGGTGCAGGGAAGATGGAGTGCTGGATTTCCTCGATCCGCGAGAGAGAGTCCAAGGTGACGAACACAGTCGCCGGCTCGTTCTTCTTAGCGCGCTGGGCCAGCCAGTACGCCAGGTACCCCCCGAACCTGTGCTGCTCGCTCCTGCTTCGGCGAGCGCGGGGGGCTTGTCGGCGTTCAGCGACGACACCGCCATCAACGCCTCCCTCCGCCCGTCCGCGCGAGCAGCCGCCGCCCACTGGCCGATCGAATCCCGGCTGGGCTACCACCACCAGCAGAAACCCGACGTTCAGGGCCTTTGCCGTAGGAGGGCAATCAGCGTCTTACCCGTCCCGCACGCGGAGACCATGTGCCCGCGACTCCCGGGCTTTTTCAGCCCGCGTGCCCCGCTGTCCACGGCCGCCTGCTGATCCGCGCGCAGCACCCGACGGGCGGGAACGGGGGTGTCGGCTGCGAGTGCCATGAGCGCCGTGGCGGAATCGGGGGCGGAAGGAGTCACGGGCGACCTCGAGCTCGCAGCGGAAACGGGCACGCCTATCCTCCCGGATCGACCGGGCCGGCCTGGCGGAAACGGACCGATCGCAAGCTCCAGTGAGGATGTGCTCCTGCGGCGGTGTCACCGTGGCGGGAGTGAGGCGAGGTGGGACCGTACCCGTCGGCTGAGCAGTGTTGCGCAGCGGGTGTCGCGCACGAGTGCGGCCAGGTTGTGCCACACGGTCTGGCGGATGTCCCTGGGTGTTGTTCGGTGGTGGCGTGCGAGGGTCTGTTCAACGGCGGTGACGTTGCCGGGCAGTGGCTGGGCGGAGCTGCGGTCGCCGAAGGGGTGGTCGGTCTCGGTCAGTACACGGTCGAGAGGAATGGTCTGCAGCAGAGCGGTCTTGCGTGCGGCGGAGGCGTTGACGGAGAAGTAGCAGCCCAGGCGGACGGCGCGGGCGGTCTGCTCCGGGTCTCCGAGCCACCAGTGGAGAACCATGCCGGGGGCCGGGGACCGTTCCAGTTCGTCCAGCACCTGCTCGCAGGCGACGTAGCTGTGAATGCTGGCGATGCGCGGGGTTCGCGCCAGGACGTCGAGGACGTTGCGGAGGGTGGTCTGTTGGTTCTCGAGCGGGACGCGACTCCTGCCGTCGAGTCCGATCTCGCTGACCAGCGGGGTGTGGTCGATCAGTTGAGTGAAGGTGTTGGGGTCGAAGCCGGTGTGGCTGCGGGCGAGTCCGGGGTGGGCGCCGACTCCCCAGATGATCCGGTCATCGTGTCGCTGGACGGCTCGGGCGGCCTCGGGCAGGGACCGGGTGGCGGCGAAGATGACGGCGCCCAGGCCAGCGAGGTCGTCGACCGGGACGCTGGTGTCGATGTGTGCGTGCAGGTCCAGCGGTGGCAGTGCGCTCGTCCTCATGATGGGTACAGCAGCTCCAGTTCCGCGACGCCCCGCCGGCACAGCTCGTAGGCCTGGCGGGTGGGGTAGTCGGAGGGCAGGTTCAGGGTGGTGATGTCAGCTGGGCGCAGGCCGCGGGCGAGGAAGGTGCGCAGTGAGGCTTCGACCGACTTGTCGGCCAGGTAGGCGCTGAGGTGTGCGTCATGGCGAGTGTGGAGGTAATCGGTCGTGTCCTCGAGCTGGGCGGCGTGGAAGGAGGCGCGGCGCAGCAGGCAGCCGAAGCACACGCCGCAGTGCGTGCGCACGGGGATGCGGTGGGTGCGGTGTCCAGTGTGGGCGCAGGAGTGGGTGCTGCTGAGCAGCCGGGCGGCCGGGCCGGTGCCGACGAGTCCGGCGGCCAGGGTGAACATCTCGCCCTTGGTGCGGGCGGCAAAGGGGTTGTGGATGACGGCGTGGGCTCCAGCGTCGTGGGCAATGGCGGCCAGGGTCTGCAGGAAGAGGGGGTGGGTGGTGCGGGTGGACACGGCGCCGCGCTGGTCAGGGGTGAGCGGCACGTTGAGAGAGGCGAAACCGTTCTCCGGGATCCACAGCGGCACCTTCTCCACCGCGGCGGTGGCCAGGCCCAGGGCGAGGAAGAGCAGGGAGCGGGTGCGGGTGGAGTACTCGTTGCGCAGTTTCACCCCGGTGGACTGATGGCTTTTGCGGGAGAACCGCAGCGGCTGGTGGAACTGCGGGGGGCCGTCGATGAGGTGGGCTATGTCGTCGGCGACGGCGCGTTGGATGGGGGCGAGGGTGGTGGCGCCGACATGGGAGAGCAGCAGGTGCTGCTCTGGCCCGAGGTCGTGGCGGGAGTAGAGGGCGCCGACCGCCGAGTCGGCGCCGCCGCTGAGGAGGACGACGCGCCGTATTCCAGGGTGCGGGGTGTCGTGGATGGTTTCTTGCGGGGTGGCGGTGTGGTGGAAGCGGATCGACCAGCGGTCTCCGGAGAGGAAGCCCAGGAGGGGTTCGAGGCGTTTACGCACTGCGTCCCAGCGGGCCGGGGCGTAGACGGGTACGTCCAGTTCGAAGGTGCGTTGGGTCCAGTTGGAGCGGTTGGCGCGGCGGCGGGTGGTGCGGTCGGCGGCATAGACCAGCGCGGCGAGGCGGACCAGTTCAATGTTGGGTTCGGGGACGGGGCCTAGTGCTCCCAGGCATGGTCCGAGGGTGGAGACGAAGGAACCGCCCGGGCCGGGTGGCCACCAGAAGGTGGTAGTGCTGTCGGGCTCGGGCCGGGAGGTGTCGGCGTCCAGGCGCAGGGTGTAGGCAGGCATCAGGGCTCCATCCAGATGGACCGCATCGCCTCGATGCCTTCTTCGACGGCTCGGGTGATCTCGGTGGTGCTGGGGCCGGTGATCGTGAGGGGGGTTCGCTCGACCAGGGCGCGTGCGGTTTCGCGGATTTGGCGTTCACCATCGGCGGTGGCCCAGGTGGGGCGGGAGCCGTCGTTCATCTTCGAGGCGGCCTCGCTGAGGATCGCCTCGGAGATGGTCAGGGCCAGGGTTTCCCGGACGACTTCCTCGGGAGTGGGGGGTGCGCTGTCAGTGCCTGCCTCCAGGACCCATTGGGCCACTTCGCTGGCGACGAAGCGGCGCTCCTCGTCCTCGATGGTGCCGTCGGCGAGTGGCCCGCAAGCGGCCTCCACGATCCGACGGGTCCAGTCGATCGGGTCGTCGGCTACGGCCTGCAGTTCCGCGTAGTCGAGGCCGAGTTCCTGCAGGGCCTGCTCGTTGCCGGTGCGGTAGGCGTAGGCCGCGGCCGCTGCGCGGCCTGCCGTACGGGAGGACTGCACGACTGTGCGCTGTGCCCCTCCCCCGGCTCGGCCCCCTCCGGATTCGGTGGCGCCTCCTGCTCCGCCGCCGGGGCCGTCGGCGTGGCCGCCGGAGGTCCGGAACAGGCCGAGGGCTGGGGCGAGTTGGTCCGGACTGAGCTGAGGGGCGGGTGTGCCGGGGTCGGAGCCTGTCAGGGCGTCGAGCCACTGGGTGATGTTGTGCTGCAGTTGTTTGCTGGCAGGTGTGCCATTTCCGGTGTAGGAGCCCTTGGTGCCCATCAGAGGCGGCTTCCTGCGCCCAGGGCGTGCTCCAGGGCACGCTTGGTCCGGGCCGGGTCGGCCGGGGCATGGGTCTTCCAGTGCTCCAGCACGCTGCGGAAGGCGGGGTCGGCAGCCGGGAGGGTCAGGATGGTGGCCGGCTCCAGTTCGCCAGCCGGGACGGACTGCAGGAGCCGGGTGGCCCGTTCAGTGGTGGCCGGGTAGGCGGTGACGATACGGACCATGCCGCGCACGGCCGCGCTCTGTTCGGCCGGGCGGTCCCGGCCTGCCCGGCCGAGGTACTCGACCAGGCTCAGGGCGTCGTCCTCGCCGAGTGCTTCGATGTCGGCGTCGGTCACCCGGTGCTGGTCGAAGCGCGCGGTGGACAGCAGGTTGGCCGCGATGTCCCGCAGCCGACCCGGCAGTCCGGCGTCGAGGAGCTGCTCGCCGGAGAACGCGGCCGCCAAGTAGAGGTAGGGGGCCAGGTCCACGGGGCCGAGACTCGGGGAAAGTTTGGCCCATCGGATCAGTTCGTCCTCGAAGGTGACCGGCTCGGTCTCGTCCGGCGCCGGGTTCTGCTCTCCTGTCGAGGGGGCGTCGTCGTCGGGCGAGGGGCCGACGTCCTGGGCTGGCTGGGGTTCGGGGGCGGGACGGCCGGCGGCCGCTTCCAGTTTGGCCATCCGGGAGCGCAGTTCGCCGCGGGCCAGCCATCCCAGGACGGTGGTGAAGGCGTCGGGCAGGAGCTTCTCCAGCACCATGAGCTTGGCCACAATGTCCGCCTCGAGGAGGATGCCGCGGTGGTCGGCGACGGACTGGCGCACCCGCAGGTCGTTGAGAAAGCGCTTGATGCGGCGGGGGCTGCCTTGGAGCTTCTCGTAGAGGATGGGCGTCATCCGTGAGGCAAAGGCCAGTTCGGCGGAGATGTCGTTGCCGTTCACGGTCGTGGCCAGGTCGTCCAGCAGTCCCTTCTCCCGGCGCAGGCGTACGCAGGCCGCGATGTAGGGGGTGAGCTCCTCGTCGGGCAGGCGCTGGAGAAGTTGCAGCAGGACGAGGAAGGCTTCGGTGTCGAAGCGGCTCAGGGTGGGCAGCGGCACCGTGGTCTGCACAATCTTGTGCAGGTAGAGGCTGGCAGGTTCCTCGAAGTACCGCTCGTCTGCTCCCTGCTGTGTGCTGCCGGGGGCGGCAAAGCGGGCACGCAGGGCGTCGGCCACCCGGTGCTCGTCCGCGGCAACGACGAACGCCATCTTGGGCACCGCCAGGAACAGTCGGATGGTCTCGAGTGTGTCCACGACCGTTTCGGGCAGGCAGCGGTCGAGGTCGTCGACGAGGACGACGACGCGCTTGAGGTGGCTGAGCTCGGCGGACTCCATCAGCGTGCAGAACTCGCTGCGGAATTCCTCCAGTCCGCGGGACGGAGGGTCTGCGGCGTCGGCGTCCTGGCTGCTGGGTTCGATGTTGATCAAGCTGGTGAGGTCGTCGACGGAGGGCAGCTGCAGGGTCAGCGACGTCTTGGCCGCCACCTGCAGGGCCTTGGCCCAGTCGACCCGCCGGCGCAGCGTAGTCAGCACCGCCCGGGCACGGCTGCGGGCCTGTCCCGGCTGTTCTTTCTGGGCGAGTTCGGCGGCGACGGCGCTGAGCACCTCGCCGATCAGGGTTTCCTTGGCGCTGACACCGGGGTCGTAGCGCCACGGATCCGTGCTGATCACGAGAACGGTGGCGTCGGTCCTGGGCTGCGGGGCGAGCTCGTCCTCGATCAGTCGGAGCACCGTGGTCTTGCCGCTCCCCCAGGCACCCGAGACCCCGACGGTCACCGGGTCGAGGGCGTCGTCGAGTACGGCCTGGACCACGGTCTTGGCCACCGCGTCGAACGACAGAAGATCCAGGTGTGTCGGCTCGTCCGACCACAGCTGTGCAGACATGTTGCTCTTGCCCATCCCCCGGGCCTGCGACCTTTTCGTCTCAGGCGGTCCCCACACCAGCACTGTGCACCTGGGTTTTCCCGAATGTGCAGCGAACGCACACAATAACCCTCGTTTCATCCTCAACAACAGCAAGAGAAATATTCGTTGCGGACACCACTGCATCACGATCTTCGGTCCGAGGGCGCGGTCATGGCCGACCGCCCTGCCGCTGCCCCGGTGCGAGCCCGGTACGGGCGGTGGAGCAGCAGGCCGGCCCAGGCCTTCCTTAAGCAGGTGGGCGTGGTGGAGGGCAGGATGAGCCTCGGCGATGAACTCCAGCTGCCCGTATTGGCGTGCGGTGAGGTCTTCGGGGTTCTTCCACAGCGCGAGCCGGGCGTTCTTCCACGCCTTGGTCCCGGCAATGGTCCATCCCTTGCCGCCCGGCTCGGCTTTCCATCCCGACCGGTGCGTTTCAAAAGAAATCCGCCGGGACGGGGCACCCGGGTGCCCGGCCCCGGCGTGGGGGGGGTCGGGCTCAAGGCTTACTTAAGCAGGGTCTTGGTGGCGCGCCGCTCGTCCATCGCCTTGTAGCCCTCGGCGACCTGCTCCAGCGGCAGGGTAAGGTCGAAGACCTTCCCGGGGTTGATGCGGCCGGACAGGACGCGGTAGATCAGGTCGGGCAGGTAGCCGCGGACCGGGGCCGGGCCGCCGCGCAGGCCGACGTGGAAGAGAACAGCTCCTGGCCGTCGATCGCGACCTCGTGCGGGATGCCGACGAAGCCGAGCCGCCCAGGCGAGTTGGCTGCCGACGTCCCGGGAAGCGGTTCAGGTCGTCATGAGGCGGTGGTAGTCCTCGATGCGCTGGACCAGGTCGTCTTCGGAGATGCGGGTGAAGGCGCTCATCCGGGCGGGGGTGAGGCCGCTGATCAGGCCGGTCAGCGCGAGTTCGCACAGGGCCTGGTCGATGCGGGCCCGGGCAGCGCCGAGACTGACCAGGCCCAGCTCGGCGCCGTCCGCGGCCGGCATCGCCCCCTCGATGGCCAGGCCGGCCAGGTCACGCACCGCATCGGTGATCAGCCCGGTGACGAATTCCGCCTTGTCCAAGCCGGCGGCACCCGCCCAGGTGCGCTCGTAAGAGGCCGGTCCGGCCGGGCCGGCGCCGGCGTGCTGCGCGCGGTACGCGGTGATGTACTGCCACACCCACCGGTAGGTCACCGGGCACCGGCTGGTGCGCAAGGTCAGCTCCCGGTACAGCTCGAACACCTCACGGCGCTGCTCGGGCGCCTTGGCCCGGTCTTCTTCCAGCAGCATCTCCAAGCACTGGCGGACCTCGGCGAGCTCTTCCTCGTCGGCCGGGATGTCGAGCGTGATGGGCGGCACGGTCGTAAGCGCTTCCATGACCATCCGGCGGCCCACGCCGTGGCGCTTGGCTAGGGCCTCGGGCAGCCTCTGGCCCGCCTGGTGGTCGCGGCGGATCGCGTCGAGGAGTTCGGGGTCCGGCTCGGGCATCGTCTGCTCCCTGATCTTTGTCAGCGGGTTGTCGGGGTGGAACGGCTCTTGCGTGTGCTGCCCGGCCGTGTGCGGGCTCCTCCGCGCCGCGGACCGGGCGCCTCCATCTCGTGCAGTTCGCAGGCGCGGGCGGCTTCGACCACGGCCTGCTGGTCCCAGCTACTCAGCCGCAGCGGCCCTTCGCCGCGGATCCGGTCCAGGTTCACGAAGCAGCGCGCGGTCTCGAGGAGTCCTGCGGCCCACGCCGGTATCTGCGCCGGGCGGCCAGAGGGTGTCCGGGAGTCGGACGGTGGCGCGGTGGGGCCGGGCAGCTGGGTCTGCGGGCGGCCGGTGAGGATGCGCAGGGCTAGTGCCGCGGCGTGGACGGGGTGGGCGATGCGCGCGTGCAGCCGGTGTGCGAGGAGCAGGGTGTGCTCGTCCGGCTCGGGCGTGAAGCGGCCGGGTGCGGGCAGCGGGAGCACGGTGCGGTCTAGGCGCTTCGAGGCCGCCTCGATATCGGCGCGGGACGTCTTGCGCCGCAGGGGCAGCAGGAAGCACGGCTCACCCGGGTGGGGCGGGAACTGCGCGGTGGCCTGCCACCACGCGAAGTGGCCGGCCGCCTGCGGGTCGTACGGCCCGGCCACCGCCAGGGCACGGCGGGCTGCGGCCAGGGTGTGCACCTGCTCGTGTGCCAGCGCCGGCAGGGCGGCGGCCAGGGCGGCCGGAACGGGGCCGTGGCACAGCAGGGTCAGGCGCATGCCGGTCAACTCCCGCAGTGCAAGGAGGGTTTCGAAGTGCCGGGAGCTGATGCGGTGGGCGCGGGTGACCACGACGTGGCCGATGCGCAGCGTAGATATCCAGGCGGCTACCGTGCGCCAGGCGATCTCGGCCTGTGCCGCCCAGCCGACGGCCTCTGGGTTCCCGTCCACCGGGAGGTGTTTGCCCACAGAGCGCAGCAGGTCGTGGGCGAGCGAGGCGGGAGTGCCGGCCACCGGGGTGGGGTGGACTGTGATCCGGCCGTGGGTGGGGGCGTGGGCGGCCAGGGCCGCGGCCATGAAGGCGTAGTCGTCGCCGCGATCGTGCACCACGGTGAGCGGGGGCAGGCCGGGGCGGGTGCGGCCCGGTGCCCATACCGGCCGCCACGGGCCGCTGTCCCGCTCCCCCTCTGCCGCCTCGCGCGGCGTCATCGTGATACCCCGCCCCCGGACAGTGACGTACCGGCTGCCGGAGCGGCCGCAGCACCGGCGTCGACGTCCGGGCCGGTGGCGGACAGCGGGCGTGCGACCAGGCCGAGGGCGAACAGCACGTCCGGGTGCGGGGCCGGCCCGCACCCGTCGGGGACGAGCAGCCCGCGTGCGGCCAGGCGCGGAATCTGCCCGGCAGGCACAGCGTGAGGAAGACCGTGGACGGCTGTGTGCAGCAGGCATGTCAGGGCGGCGGCCTCGCCCGGGCTGAGGCTGGCGACGGTGTGACCGCCCTCGTGCAGGTTCTGCTCCTGTCCGACAGTGAGCAGTCCGGGCTGTACGGCCAGGTGGAGGGTGGTGTCGGTGTGGACGAGCCGGTGCGGGCCCGCCTGCTCCTCGAGCTGGGCGGCCAGGGTCTTCGCGGCCCGCCGCAGTTGGTGCGCCGGCCACTGCAGGGCCGAGGCCACATCGTCGGGGTGCAACGGGCCGGTCTCCAGCAGGGCCGCGTGCAGCACGGTGGCATGCTCGGCTGCTCCCGGGCCAGATCGTGGGCGGCGTCGCGGGCGCTGGTGCCCCGCATCGCGCAGCAGCGACTCGGGGGACGTGTCAAGGGCGCGGGACAGGGCGAACAGGGCCGCGGCGGACAGGGTGTGCGGACTCAGCCGCCTGTCCCAGTCGGCGACGGGGATGCTGCACAGTGCAGCCAGGTCCTCGTCGGTGAGATGGCGCTCCCGGGCCCGCTTGCGGACGAGGGTCAGGTCGAAGCCGGTCATGTCCCGCTCGCCGGAGGCCAGTTGGCTGCTCATGGGCGCACCGGCCCAAGGCGCGGCAGGACGTGAGGAGCGAGTGGAGCGGGGGTATGCAGGTGCCAGCCACGGGCGGCGGTGTGCCAGTCGTCGTCGGTGTGCGGGTGGTCAAGGGCGGGAACGGGCAGGCCCGCGTCGGCGATCAGGGCCTGAAGGCGGGGCATGGTGCCGAAGCAGTTCGCGAACAGGCCGTGAGCGGGCGCGGTGCGCGGAGTGCGGCGGCGGAATTCGAGCGCCGCGGCGAGCAGCGGGCGGGCGCGGGGCGGAATCGCGTACAGGTGCCGTGGGGCGGGCGGGGCGCCGATGTTGATCCGTCCGTCACGGTCAATGGCGATGTGCGTGGCCTGATCGCCGACGCTGGTGATCTGCGTCATCGCCAGCAGCGGCGTGGCGGTGCCGGTGCACAGCAGAGCCGCGATCGCCGCGGCGCGCAGCGGGCTGGGCAGGCGCGTGGTGATCGTGTGCACGGTGCGCGGGGTCAGGGGCACGGTGGTGATCCCGGGCCCCGCGCGGCGATTGAGGTCGTCGGGCACGTTCAGCAGCACCCCGCAGGTCAGCAGGCCGGCCTGGGCACCGCGGACCCGGGCCACGGTGTGCTGCGGGCTGGGGCTTAAGACCGTCAGCCGGGACAGGAATAGCCGCAGCGCCTCCGTCTCGCGCAGACCGAATGCGGTCGGCTTGGTGAACTCGGCCGGGCGGTCGGCCTCTTCGGCGCCGCCGCTGCCGGTAGGCGGCTTCAACGGCAGGCTGCGGGCCCACCATGTGCGGGCGGCGGCGTAGCCGGCACGGTACTGGGCATCCGTGCGCGCGAAGTCGGCCTCGTTCTGTCGGCGCCAGCACTGGGCTCGGAAGGCGGCAACTCCAGCGCGCGGTACGGCAGGCAGCGGCTGCGCATGATCGAGTGGAGGCGGGCCGGTCCGGTGGTCGGCGACGGCCGGCCCGATCGCGTCAAGGGCTGCCGCCGTACCCGTCACACACGCCACGTCCGCCAGGTGGGCGGCGGCCAGTTGCTCCGTCAGGCGCCGGACGTCGGCCGGCTGAGGGGTATGGGCGAGCAGGGTGAGGCGGATGCCGGTCTCGACACGCCAGGCGGCCAGGCGGCGCAACCGCTCGACGGTGAGACGGTGGGCGCGCAGCACAATCACCTCCCGTACGCCGGTGGCCAGGCTCCAGCAGGTCACCGCCCGCCAGGCCGGGTCGGTGGACATCCGCTCCGCTCCCTCGCGGGAGAACCCGAGGCGGCCCATCGCGCGCAGCACGTCCAGCGCGAGGTAGGCGGGGCTGGTGGTGTGAGGGGTGGGGTCGGCAGTGATCCGGCCGCGAGACGCATCCGCCCACCGGCAGGCGGCCCGGTGCACCGCACGGTCGTCGTCGGCGTCCAGGAGCAATCGCACCGGCCCCGCCGCCGATGCTGTGGCGGCGCCCGGCGTGGGAAGAACAGCGGGCAGGGACATCGTCATGGTCACCGTCCGCCGTCGACCCGGTCGGCCACCGTCTGCAGCAGCCGCCCATCGGGCACGGCGGCCCGGGCGCGGGCCATCAGTCGCAGGGTGTGATGGGTGATCACGACCCAGCGGCGCAGCGCGCCGCCGGCCAGCCGGGCGTCCAGCTCCATCAGGTCGCCGGGATCGACGCCCTGCCACACTGGGTGCAGCGCGGGCACCGCTACCGAGACCTGATCACGGGTCAACGGCTGAAGATGCAGCCAGCCGGCGGTGCGGGTGGCGAGCATCCGCTGGGCGCGCAGGCGCCGCTCCCCGCGGCGGGCGGCGATGAGGACCACGCACAGCCCGCCCGCGACAGCGTCGTACAGGAATCGCAGGTACTCCATGCAGGACGCCGACAGCCGGTGGGCGTCCTCGACCACGACGATCCGCGGCCGATCGGCCAGCGCGTGGCGGATCAGTGTGTCCGCGGCCCCCGGATCAGCCGGCGCCCCACCGGGCAGCCGAAGTGCCCGGTGCAGAGAGTTACGCAGGTCCGCCGGCGCCGGCTGCGCCCGCAGCTCGAGGGGCAGCAGGTCGCCAAGACGGCGGCCGGCCACATGGACGGCGAAGGTCTTACCGATGCCGACATCACCCAGCACGCACACGAACCGGCGCTCGCAGGCGGCGTCGGCGAGCGCGGCGCCCACCGCGAGCATGCCGGGGGTCAGCAGCGTGCGCATCTGCCCAACCCGCAGGAAATGCAGCCCGGATGAGTCAGCGTCGTCCAGGACGGCGAACGGCCCGGCCGCGGCCGCCTCGCCCCACACAGCCCGCACGGAAGACTCGGTGGACTCGGTGGACTCGGTGGACTCGGTGGACTCGGTGGACTCGGTGGACTCGGTGGACTCGGTGGACTCGGTGGTCAGCATCGGCCCAACGCCCACTCCACTACCGTCTCGTCAACCGTATCGGCTCCCAGGTGCTCCATGCCCTTCAGGACATGCTTGGTGACCTTGACCCACTCGCGGAACGAGCCGAGTGCGTACTGGGTGTCGATCCGCTTGAGCAGCGCCTCGTCCACACCGCGCCACACCGGATGAGAGTCGGGCACCGTCTTGAGGATCTCGTCCTCGGTCATCGCGAGGATCTCCAGGCGGATGTAGATCCGGGAAGCGAGCGCCGGGTCGCTCTGCAGCGTCTCGTAGGCCTCACGGCCGCCGACGAACACGATCGCGGGCTGTGGGTCGCAGTTGTCCCACAATTTGCGCAGGAACTCGAAATTCTCCCTGCGGTACTGCTGCGCCTCATCGCACACGATCACATACGGGCGCCGCGGCAGACTCTCGCGCAGCAGCTTGTCGAACGCGGTCGGCGTGCCCGGCATCTTGCAGTTGAGCCGCATCTGGTGAAACAGCTCCTCGCGCAGGTCCTTCGGTCCCGGGCGGGAGCGGGCGAAGTCGAGAGGGAGGATCAGATCGGGATTCATCTCCTGGATCGTGGCCCGCGTGGAAAAGCTCTTGCCGAGCCCCGGGTCGCCGTAGATCACGGACATGGCCCTGGACTCGATGGTGTCGATGACGGTGTCCTTGATCTGCAGCAGAGTGTCCGTGGCAACCAGCGTGGAGTCCTTCAGACCAAGGAAATGCTGCGGGCGCAGGTCGGGGCGGCGCCTGGATGCCTCGCTCGCAGGGGCAGCGGCCGGCTGGCGGCGCTGGCCAAGGTGCTTGCGTTGAGGAGCAGTTGTCACGAGACCTCGTCCTTGGAGTCCTGGGATGCAGTGTCGGTGGAGTCCTGGCCGGGGCGTTTCCACCCGGCCGGGACGGGAGTCAGGGGCCGGTACGGCTGGATACGGCGGCGGGGTGCGACGGGCAAAGCGGCGCCTTCGAGTTCGGCGCGAGCCTCCTGCGCGGTCATCCGCATCGCGCGGACGGGCAGTTCCGGCTCGGTGGATGGCAGGTGCCGCTCCCGCCGGCGCTCGGCGGCGCCGTTCAGGGCCCGACGCAAGGCCTTGCTGTGCTCGTCGCGTTCGAGGAGCACCTTGGCGCGCAACTCCTCGCTGGCCTCGTTACTCAGGAAGGCCCGGCCCAGGTAACGGTTGCCGCGGAAGGTGTACAGGTCAATCTCGTGGGTGTGGTGCGGCATCCACCGCACCCGCACCTCGAGCCCGATCCGGCCCACCCCGTTTTCCGCCATATAGCAGCGACCCGCGAACTCGACCCCGTGACTGGTGATCTTGTGGACCTTGTTGTCGCTCTCCAGCATGAAGGCGCGCAACTCGGACGCGCTCGGCTCAGGCCTGATCTCCGTCGGATCCGCCTGCCACGCTTCAAGCGGCGTCATCCCGGTGCGCTGGATGACGTGCTCGGTGTTGTGCTGGCGGACCCACTGGCCCAGCAGGCGAACGAACGCCTCGAAGGTCAGCAGTGGATCCTGGTCTCCGACGCGGCGGCGGTGATCGAGCCTCGGCGCCTTCGTGTAACGGGGCAGGTCGGCGAAGAACCTTGTCATGCTCGTCAGGTTCAGGCGTTCCACGCCGCCCTTGTGCCGGGCGCTGCGCACCCGGTGCACGGGCACGCCGAGCAGCCCGAAGGCGCGCAGGACGGTCTTGGAGAGGAAGTCGGCGCCGCCGTCGACACGGACCAAGTGCGGCAGCCCGCCAGCCGGGCCGTAGGGGGCCTCGCGCATGACGGAGGCTCGTACGGCCGCCAGGACGGAGCCACGGTGCGCGGAGCCGGCGGTGACCGCCCAGCCCATGACATAGCCGGTCCCGCGGTCCTCGAACCACGTCACCCACACCCTCGACGGCTTCTTGTCGGGCATCATCACCACCGTCTCGGCCTGCTTGTGGTCCCCCTCCCACACCGCGTTCCGCGCCACCGACGGCCGCTGAAAACACGGATCGAACCCACGGGCCGCCAAAATCCCCTCGCGCAGACCCGCCATGAAGCCCGGATCGAGATCTCGGGCGATCGCATCATGCAGTGTCGTCAACCCGACCGGCTTGACGCCCGCCTCCTTCGCGACGCGCACCAAGTGCTCGTGAGCCCGCTTCACGTTGCCCTGATAATCGGCGAGGACCTCGATCACCTCATCAGTGATCTCGAACCGCTGCCGCTCCGGCTTCTCCGGACTGCCGGTCTCCTCCGCGCGGGCCAGCCAGCTCCACACCGTCCGCTTGTGTACACCCACCGCGTCAGCGACCAGCCGTACATGCGCTGTCGTCAACTCCCCTGCGGCCCGCAGCCGTAGCAGCTGAGCCACTGCCGCAGGCCGCAACTCATCCCGATGCCGCCCCAAACCGTCACCCACGGCCCCAGAAGCGTCGCCGTTCGCCGTCACCGGAGCTGGCATGCGCGCCACGAGCGAACCGGAAACCAAGCAGTGATCACGGCGCCAGCCCCTTTTATGACGTCAACTACCACCCCACACAGGGCAGTTCACGCCGCACCCGTGACAGGCGCGACGGATTAGACGCTAAAGCCGACACCCTGACACGCGCCCCTTCGATCACTTGGACGAGTGACAGCAGCCCCGTTTCACCTCCGCCCCACACCCTCATGCGCTACAGAGCACACCGCGAAGGAGGTTCGACGAACACGACACCGATCGATCCGGACTCACACCACCGCCGAGTACGGAATACCACCACCAAGATCAACTATCTGAAATACCCGACGACCAGCACAAATACAAGCCCGCATCAATGATGCGAAAACCCGAACACCTCAGTGGCGCCTTCACCGAACCTCACAGCGTGCGAAGTGAGCGGGGGATATTCGTCGTCGAGGCGGGGAGGAGTCGATCCGGTTTCGATGCGCATGGGACGTGCTTGCCGCCAGATCTGGGAGACAGGCCCTGTCGTGCGTCGGGCTGCGTGGACTGCCGGAGCGTCTCGCCTACGAGGGCGGAGTGCGCGTATGGGGAGGGTGGAATTTCCAGAGATCACAGCGGAGTTCAAGGACTCGTTCGGTTCGCGTGCGTTCTTCGAGGGGGAGGTGTGTCCGGACGGTGCCACCGGTTACACGTTCACCGGCAAGCTAAGAGGATGTCTCACGTGGCGATTTTGGAGAGCCTCTTGTAGCAAGTCATGACTGCCGCGAGACCGAGGAAGGCGAGGAAGTGATTGCCTTTGCGTTCGTAGCGGATGGTCAGGCGGCGGTATCCGAAAAGCCAGGAGATGGACCTCTCGATCTTCCATCGGTGTCGTCCGAGGCGTTCGGAGGACTCCACTCCCGGCCTGGCGATCCGTGGAGTGATGTTGCGTTCCCGCAGCCACGCTAGGTTGTCGGCGGAGTGGTACGCCTTGTCGGCCCGAATCTTCTCGGGGCGCCGCCGCCGGGGGCCGCGCCGTGAGCGGACAGCCGGAATCCCGAGGATGAGCGGGCGAAGCGCCTGGACGTCATTGACGTTCGCGCCCGACACCCCGATGACCACGGGCAGTCCCTGGGCGTCGGTGAGAACATGAAGTTTGCTGCCCGCTTTGCCTCGGTCGACCGGGTTCGGCCCCGTCAGCGGCCCCCCTTTTTTTGCGCGTACCGATGCGGCATCGACGATCACGGAGCTCCAGTCGAGTCCGTTGCGGGCTCCGATCTCGTCCAGAACTATGCGGTGCAGGCGGCGCCATACTCCGGATGCGGTCCAGGCGGAGAACCTTCGGTGAGCCGTCGCTGGCGAGACCCCGAACGTCGGGGGTAGATGCCGCCACGCGCACCCGCTGGTCAACACGTACACGACGGCCGTGAATACGGCTCGCTGGTCAATCGGCGCCGTGCCACCGCCCTGCGGGCGCGAGCGGAAGGACGGCAGTACCGGCTCGACCATTGCCCACAGATCATCCGGCACGAGGCGCTGCAACAGATCCCCACCCATGCATGATCACGATGTCGCTGTCGGGCAGCAGTAGGTCTGGGAGTTGCGCAGTTGTCTCAGGCTTGTGGTCTCGCACCTGCAGCGCCTACTCGACCAACCGGCCTTCTACTAGGGTTGCGCGATGAAGCTTCTCCTCACCGACTCCGGCGTCAGGAACGCGAGCATTCTGGCGGCGCTGGTCGATCTCCTCGGCAAGCCCATCTCCGAGGCCGACGCCCTCTGCATCCCCACCGCAGGGTACGGGGGCCCCTACGGGGACCCATACGGACCATGGCAGTTCACCAGCGGACAGTCCTCCAGTCCCATGACCGAGTTGGGCTGGAAGTCAGTGGGCGTGCTAGAGCTCGCCGTACTGCCCGACATCGAGGAGGAACGCTGGATCTCCTGGGTCCGGGAGGCAGACGTCCTCCTCGTGAACGGGGGCGACGCGCTGTACCTGTGCCACTGGATGCGAAAGTCCGGACTGGCCGACCTCCTCCCGACGCTGCACGACACCGTCTACGTCGGGCTCAGTGCCGGAAGCATGGTCCTGACCCCTCGTATCGGAGAGGAGTTCGTCAGTTGGACGCCCCCCAGCGGTGACGACAGCATGCTGGGAGTTGTCGACTTCTCCATCTTCCCGCACCTTGAGAGCCCTGGCTGCCCAGAGAGAAGCATGGCCGAGGCAGAGCGGTGGGCCGCCAAGATCGGGGATCCGGCATACGCCATCGACGCTGAGACCGCCATCAAGGTGACCAACGGCAGAATCGAGGTCGTCTCCGAGGGCCACTGGAAGCTGCTCAACCCGGCATCATGAACAACAACGACTTTCCCGTCCCCGAGGTCTGCGCGCTGGAGCCGGAGGAGACACCAGGACCGCGATGACCACCCTGCACAATGTGAGGGGGGCGAGCCCTCGTGTGCGGTAAGCGGCAGGCCTCCCGTCGCCAGCTCCGCAAGATCGCCACGTGAGACATCCTCTAAGGGCGACCTGCAAGCTGAATCGGAGCTCCACGTCTTTCGACAACACGGTCAGGTTCGGGCACGGCGGTACCAAAGGCGATTACGAATATCTGGAGTTCACGATCGTCGGTGAGGACGAGAACGTGTTCGCGGTGGAGGGGCGCGGGTCCCGCTCCGAGGACGACACGGTGGATTTCCGGCTCGGGGTGAACAACGGGATCAGCGGGCAGTTCGATGACGGGAAGACGGTGACACTCCCGGCCGGCGGCCCCTGGCGGTCCGTCGGGCCCGTCTATGTCGACGAGGACATGTACGGCAAGACCCAGTACGACGTCCGCTTCGACGGATCTGTGCGCGCGGACGGGCCGACTGGCTACGTCATCGATGGGGAGTTGTCGGCGTTCGGGGGCGCGGCGGCGCTGACGACGCAGTACGCGAGGCTGGGACACAAGGGGGCGGGGGGGTTCCTGGCACCACGAGGCCGTCGCCTGCGAGGACACCCCGAAGAGGATCAGGATCAGGGGCAACCGCGACAGCGGCAAGGACGTTCAGGTGAAGGTGGGCGCCACCAGCGAGGTGGCCAACCTCTACGGCTACGGAGAGGTGATCACCCGCTCGTTGCCTGAGGAGTTCTGAGCGCGCCCCATATGAGGAGGGGGCTGGTCAGGCTCCGATGCCGAGTGCGCCGACGTAGGCGTAGGCGCCGTAGCCGGAGTCGAGGTCGGAGATGAGGTCGTCCCAGATGTCGTCCAGGGTGTCCGCGTCGCCCTCTGCCCAGGCGTCAACAGCTTCGTCCCACACGTAGCGGGCCTGGATGGAGCGCTCGGACAGGTTCGGACGCCGGCGGGCTTGGGGCACGTTCGTCTGGTCGACCGGGTAGACCTCGATACGCCGGCCCCGCCCCTCGTTGTCCAGGAGCCGCTTCAGTGCTCCGGAGCGGACCACGTTCTCGCGTCGACGCTCCTGGTACGCCGCATCGACGGCCTCCAGCTTGCCTGCGGACGGACGGCGGCCGGCCTCCCAGGAGCGCAGGAGGCGCGCGCTGACGCCGTGCTGGCGCAGGGCCTCACGGCCGGCGGGGCTGGCCAGGTAGCGCAGCCGGGCGTTGAGGCCTCGGGTGGTGGTGACCGGGGAGGCGATGCCGCCTTCACGGGCGATGCGGTCGATCTCGCGGGCGAGGGCCTGGCCACCGCTCATGCCGCGGGCGCCGTACTTTTGCCACTCGCCCCACCCGTATTCGCCGCCCACTACTGGTCACCCCCGAGGATGTAGGTGTTCTTCGGCTTCACCTGCGCCAGATCGCGGCCCGCTTCGAATACTTGGCGCCAGTCCCCCGCGACGTGCAATTCGTCGGTGCCGGACATCTCCACCACCGTCAAACCGGCCTCATGCGCTTTGTGCGCCTTGCGCCAGAGATTCGCGAATGCCTGCGAGCGGATAATGTGCATCCAATCCGGGCGCCTAATCGCGCGGTTGGCGCTGGACTCCCCGATGGTGGACACGAACTTAGAATACATGAACTTCACGTATTCCGTGGTCACTTCATCGTCATTCGCAATGGCCTCTTTACGGACCTCTACCAGGGCACGGCGCATTTTCTCCAATAGCCCTTCGCTGCTGCCCGACGTCCACGACTCGTGAATGATCGGCGCATCGCAGAGTGGGGTGTCGAGTCGGGCGCAGTGCAGCAGGAGCCGCAGCGTGGGTTCGGTCACCCACAGGTCACCCGGTTCTTTCCTGGCGCCGAGCGGGGAGGGGAGGTCTTCCGCGGTCCATGCGGGCGGGGTGATGCGGTGAATTCCGGACCGCTTCGGGTCGTGCGCTGCCGCGTCACCGGTCGAGTGGACCAGCTTGCCGATCGGCAGATGGGTCTTGAGCGCGGCGAGGTAGGCCGCGTTGGCGTCGAGCGCGGTGACCTCCAAGTGCACCAGGCCCTCCCGGGCTGCGCGCGCCAGCTCGGCCGCGCGCCACTTCGGCCGGGCCTCCCATACCTGGTCCGCACCCTTTTGAGTGCGCTTTTGGAGGAGGTCGCTGGTCGGGGGGAACTGGCTGTGCTCGTATCGGCCGCCGACGCGGGAGGCCTCGAACAGGTCCATGACGTCGGGGATCGCCCGCTTGATCAGGGCGGCCCGTGCGGCGTCGATGTCGCCCTGGTGCTCGCGCAGGGTACGAGTGACCGCGGCGCGTACCAGGTCGGCCAGGGGGCCGGCGGGGGTGGGGCGGCGCGGCACCCGGGCCTGCTGCTCCACGGCCTGCTGCTCCACGGCCTGCTGCTCCGTGGCCGGTGGCTCCGCAGCCGGTACCGCCGATTCGACCTCCGCGGCCGACGCCGCAGGAGCGGCCGGCGCCAACACGGCCGACCGCACGGGCGCCGGGGTCGGCGGCGCGGCCGTGAGGTCGGCCTCCGGGACGTCGGCGGGGGCCGTGGGGAGCGGGATGGCGGCCTGGATGGTGCCGCGGGTGATGCGGTCCGCGGGGAGGCGGGAGGCCGCGTGCGTCGGGCCGGCGAGTAGATCGAGCGGGGTCATCCCCCAGTGCGCGGCGAGCCGGTCGACGTCGCCGAGCGTCCAGGCCGCCCTGCCGGCCTGCTTCTTGGACACCTGCGCCTGCGTCACATCGAGGGCGGCGCCGAGCTGCGCCTGGCGCTCGCCGGTGCGCTGCATCAGCGCGGCCACGGTGAGCCGCAACAGGTCCTCCGTGCTCATCATGGCGACCACCCTACCAGGGATTATTCCAAATCGGCATTGTTGATTCCTGGTTGACATTCTTGCTGCCTGTGTCCCGAGGTCACGTACGGCCGTGTGACGGCCGTTGGCGATCTGTCCCGACCGGATCCCGCCGGAGCGTGGTGTTCGGGGCTCTCAGGGGCCGTTGACGGCCTAGAGCGAGGCCTTCGGCGACTGGACAGAGTCCGAGAGGGCGGCGGCCAGGCGGTAGACGCCGCCGGCGTGCGTGCTGCCGAGCGGCAGCACGGCCACAACGTCGCGGACCAGCCCGAGGACCGACAGTGAGCTGAACAGGGGTGCGCCGTGCGTGCACGGCCTGTACGTGCCCCGGTCGACCTGGCCGAGGTCACGCCGGACGCCCTCCAGGCGGGGGACGTCGACAAGCGGCGACTCCGCGGCGCGGTTGGCTCGGATGACGTCCGTGAGGATCTTGCGCATGTGGGGGTAGCTGGCGTTCCAGAGCTCGGTCAGCCGGGCTGCTGTAGGGGCGTCGATGTGTGTGTTGGTGCGGATGCTGTCTTCGGTGATCACGGGTACTCCTGGGTGTTGGCGCCGGACGGTGGGCGGCTGACGGCCGGTCACCGTCGAATCCGCGGGAGATCGTCTGTACGGGCCGCTGAGAGCCGATCTCCACCGGGTCGGACCAACTACCCGAGCCCGGCGGGAAATCGCCGGGCCTGGTCGACGTCCGCGTCGGGGGCGGTGAGGGTCACTGCCGGGCCTCCGCTTCGCTGCGGGTGACGCCGGGGTGGGTGCACCGGCGCTGGCCGCCGGTGTCGTCGTCGTCCAGGAGCCAGCCGTACGCGTCGCACGCCGGGCAGGCCGCGATGACAGCCGCCCGCGGCAGTGCCGGCCTCCCGCCGGCCTGCGCCACCTTGGCCTGGGGCCGCACCGTGGTGTACCGGCGCAGGTCCTCCACCCATCCGGGCAGGCACTTCGTCCACGACGCCGCGCCGCCGGTGTTCTTCAGCACGTCGGCCTCCAGCAGGTCGCGATCCCCCGCGTCCAGGCCCACGATCGACGGCCAACCCTGACGGCGCATCGTGCGCAGCAGCGGCACCGCGGACTTGCGGGCCGTCCTCGCGCCGGCCTGCCACTGCCGCATCTGCTGATTGCCCGTCCTCGGCCGCTGATCGAAGGGGCACGTGACCTCGGGGACACCATGAGGGTTCTCCCGGTCCCGGCGTACGCCTATCCGGGCGTCGCCTACCCGGCCTCGAAGGCCGCGGTCAACATGGTCACGGTCCAGTACGCGAATGCCTTACCGGACATCCGCGTCAACGCCGTGGAGCCGGGTTACACCGCGACCGACCTCAACGGTCACACCGGCTTCCAGACCGTGGAGCAGGGCGCGGAGATCATCGTCCGGATGGCGGTGGTGGGCCCGGACGGGCCGACCGGGGGCTACTTCGACGCGGAGGGGACGCTGCCCTGGTAGGCGGACGGCCGCCGCGCCGCCCGGCAGCCGGGGGCCGCGTGGTCCGGGTGCGCCGGGCCGGGTTCGCCGCCCCGTGACGGACGGCCGCGCGGTCCGGCCCGGGGCGCGCCAGGAGGCGTCCCCGGGCCGGCCGGGTCAGGAGTACGCGGCCAGGTCCGCGGGCGTCTGGTCCCGGTAGCCCTGGCTGACCTCCACCACCACCCCGTCGGGGTCGGTGACCCAGATCGTCTTCCAGCCGGGGATGACGGAGTCGAACGCCAGCGGCCCGAGCGAGAGCGTCAGTTCGCCCTCGGCCTCCCGCCAGAACGCGTCCACGTCGTCGACCTGGAAGGCGAGGTGGCGGGCGATGCCGGGGTGGTCGGGCCCGTCGTCGCCCGAGGTGAGCAGCGGGGGGTTCGCCGACCTGAACAGCTCCAGGTAGACGTCGCCGCTGCGCAGGAAGACCACGCGGACGTCGCCGTCCTCGATGACCCGGGCGCGGCGGAAGCCGAACCAGCGGGTGTAGAACTCCTCGGTGGCGTCCTGGTCGGCGCAGTTCAGCCCCACGTGGGACCAGCGGGCGGTAACCGGTGCGGTCATGGCGGCCTCCCTCACTTCCCGGTGACGGGGGCGAACGGCACGGTGTCGTGGACGTTCGTCATGTAGACAATGTGACCGTCGGCGACCTGGAAGTAGTTGCACACGTCGGCCTCGACGGCCACGCCGCTGTGCGTACGCGCCGAGATGTGCGACACGACCGCCGCCTGGTCGCCCTGGACCACGGTGTGGACGGGCCGGTTGGCGAACTCGGCGTACATGTCCGGGAAGCCCTTCATCATCTCGCGCAGCGTCTCGCGGCCCTCGACGTGGCCCGCGAGTTGCTCGTCCATGGTCTGGTCCTCGGCGAACAGGTCGCACCAGGGGTCCCAGTCGCCGGCGTTGGCGAGGGCGTAGTAGCGCTCCACGATCTCCGTGGTGTTCATGCTGTGCTCTCCTTCTGCTGGTGGGAGGGTGCTGCTCCGTGCCGGCCGTACTGGCCGTACTGGTCCGTGCGTGCGGCGGGGCCGGTGCCGGGCGGACGCGGCGGGCGCCGCCGCCGGATGTCCGCCCGGCACCGGGCGGCCGGTCACTCGGGGAGGGGTACGCCGGTCTGGTACATCAGGCCCGTGGTGTCGGCCTGCACCCAGCGCTCGGCGACCTTGCCGTTCTCCAGGCGGTAGACCTCGATGCTGGTCCAGCTGACGGCCTTGCCGGTCGGCTCCTGGCCGAAGAACGGGGCGATGTGCCGGCCGTTGAAGGTGATGTGCATGACGACCTTGTCGCCGTCGGCGGCGTAGAGCTGGTCGGTGGTGACGTGGAAGTCCAGGGCCTCGTGGGCGGCGCGGATGATGCCCTTCAGCTCCTCCAGGCTGGCCACGTCCCAGGCGGGGTTGCGGTCGACGAAGGTCGGGGCGAACAGGTCGTCGAGGTCGTCGTAGCGCCTGCTGTTGACGGCGTCGCTCACCTTCTGGACGACGGCGATGTTGGCGGCGTCGGAGGACAGCTGCTCGCGCAGGCCGAGGAGGTCGTCCTGGGCCCAGCGCTCGACGAGCACGCCCTGGGAGACCCGCCATATCTCGGTGGTGCTCCAGGTGACGTCACGGTCGGTGGCCGGGAGCCCGAAGGCGGTGCCGACGTGCTTGCCGGTCAGCCGCACCCGGGTGACGATCCGGTCGCCGGCCTCCAGGATCTCCTCCAGCTCGCCCCGCAGGCGCAGGGACTCCCTGGCGTCGCGGAGGGCGGCCTGGTAGGAGTCGATGCCCTTGATGTCGAAGCCGGGGTGGTGGTCCACGAAGTCGGGCCCGATCACCTCGGCGATCGTCCTGTGGTCGCCGCTGTTGAGCGCGGTCAGGAAGCGCCGGTAGACAGCGGTGGGGGAAAGGGTGTTCATGCCGTTTCTCCTGTCGGGAGTGGGTGTGTCCTGGATCGGAGAATCAGATCGGCGGCCTTTTCGCCGATCATGATGCTGGGGGCGTTGGTGTTGCCGGCCACGATGTCCGGCATGACGGAGGCGTCCGCCACCCGGAGCCCGGTGACGCCGTGCACGCGCAGCTCGGCGTCGACGACGGCCGCGTCGTCGGTGCCCATGCGGCAGGTGCCCACGGGGTGCCACAGGGTGGTGGCGTTGGCCCGGATGAACGCGCGCAGCTCCGCGTCGGTGGTGACCTGGGGCCCCGGCGCCAGCTCCGCGCCGCGCACCGCGTCGAAGGCGCTCGTGGCGGCCAGTTCGCGGGCGAGTCCCACACCGTGCAGCAGCACGTCGAGGTCGGCCTCGTCCGCGAGGTAGTTCGCCTCGACCCGGGCCTGGTCCCAGGCGTCGGCGCTCTGGAGCGTGACCCGGCCGCGGCTGCGGGGGAGCAGCGCGATGGGGGCGAAGGTGAACCCGGGGCCCTGCCACTGCCCGGCCGGAGCCGTGGGCGGCAGGAACTTCACCGGCCCGAAGGTGAACTGGAGGTCGGGCGGGCCGTCCGGGCCCGCGGCCGGGGTCCTGGTGAACAGCCCGGCCTCGGACAGCAGCGCGCCGGGCGGGTGCTCGCCGCGTGCCTGGTAGCAGACGGGTAGGAAGACGTGGTCCTGGAGGTTGGCCCCGACCCCCGGCAGGTCCGCCAGGGCGCGGATGCCGTGCCGGCCGAGGTGCGCGGCCGGTCCGATGCCGGAGAGCATCAGCAGCTTCGGGCTCTCGAAGGCGCCCGCGCTGAGGATCACCTCCTGGGTGGCCGCCACGGTGTGGGTGCGGCCGTCCTTGACGTACTCGACCCCGGCGGCGCGGCGCCCGTCGAAGAGGACCTGGGTGACGCGGGCCTCGACCTGCACGTCGAGGTTGGAGCGGTCCAGGGCCGGGCGGAGGTAGGCGGTCGCCGCGCTGCTGCGGCGCCCGGCGGCGGTGCGGGTGGTCTGGTAGTAGAACCCGCCGCCCTCCTGGCGGACGCCGTTGTAGTCGAGGCCGGTGCCGGTGTGGCCGAGTTCCCGGGTGGCGGCCACGAAGGCGCGGGCGACGGGGCTGGGGCGTTCCAGGTCCCTGACCTGTACGGGGCCGCCCCGGCCGCGGAGCGGGGAGCGCGGCCCGGCGTAGTCCTCGGACCGTTTGAAGTAGGGCAGGACGTCGTCGTAGGACCAGCCGGGGTTCCCCCGCGCGCTCCACCGGTCGTAGTCGGCGCGGCTGCCGCGCACCCACATCAGGGCGTTGACGGAGCTGCTGCCGCCGACCACTTTCCCGCGGGCCACGGGGATGCTGCGGCCGTCGAGCCGCTTCTCGGGGGCGGTGCGGTAGCCCCAGTCGATCGTGGGGCTCCACGGCGAGGTCAGCAGGGAGAGCACGGAGTCCGCGTCGGTGCCGTGGATCTCGGGCCGGTCGTCCCAGCCGCCGGCCTCCAGCAGCAGGACCGAGTGCCGGGGGTCGGCGCTGAGCCGGGCCGCGAGGGCCGATCCCGCCGACCCGGCGCCGACGACGATGTAGTCGACTGCCCGGCCCCCGCTCATCTCGGGCTCCTGGGCGGGCGGGTGCCGGCCGCCGGCCGGCGGGTGGGACGGCCGGCGGGGCAGCCGTGGTCGGGTGAACCAGTCATGGCGTCTCCTGGGATCGGTGCGGGGCGTCGGGGCCGGTCAGCCGAGGCCGGGGACGGGCACGGGCGTCATGTCGCCCACGCGGTACCAGGAGATGCGCAGCCGGGAGCCGGGGTCACGGCGCAGCCGCCACTCCTGGTTCACGCGGAACGCGGACCTCTTGCCGTCCTCGGTGGTGGTCGCCGTCCAGACCACGGTCAGCGCGACGTCGACCGTGTCGCCGCGGGTCTCGTAGTCGAGCTTCTCGACCACGTGGCTCTGGTCCTCGAATGCCTTGCCGACCACGCCGTACCAGTCGGTGAAGTCGACATGGCTGCGCAGTGTGCGCTCGGGGAACGCCATTTCCAGGTTGTTATCGATGATTTTGGGGAGCAAACGCTCGACGGGCTCATGGCGGCTGAGTTCGTCGAACCATTCCTGCACAAAATTCTCTACGTTCTTCTGCTGCACGGGAATCATCCTCGGGATTCTGGAAAGGGGGTGGGGCGGGACATCGCGGGTGACTTCGAGCGGAGTCCTGAGGGGACATCCTGATAAACGTCGAAGGTGCGGGGGAATCCGGTTGCGGACAGCTCTCCTGCCCATACGGGCGCGGGGTTCCACGGATGGTTCGGGTATTTCCGGAGCGTCGGTTCCGGTGGTCGGTGATCCATCGGCGGGCGCTCGGCCCGGGGAGTTCCCCGCGCTTTCCGGATTCCGTGTTCGGTGTGTCCAGTATGGAGCGGACGGGGCGCCCGCCGTGTTCTTCGCCGATGGCGGGGAACTACTTTTGCAGGTCGATTCGGAGGGACCCGGCGCAAAGGCGGGACCGGGTGCGGGCGCGCCGTCCGCCGTCTTCGCCGGGGCGCGCGGGAGGGTGTGCGCGGCGGGAGCCGGCCGCGCGGGAGTGTGTGCCGCGGCCGCTGGTGCCGGCCGCGCGGTGCCTGCCGGGCTCTCGGCGCCGGCGGCGGGTCATGCGCTGAGGTCGCGGTGGGCGCCGGCCGCGGCCAACGGGCCCGGGTGCGCCGCGGCCTCGCGCAGCGCGCTGTAGGCGGCGGCGGTCGACACCATCGTCATGTGGTGGTGCCAGCCGCGGAAGGAGCGCCCCTCGAAGTCGCGCAGCCCGAAGTGCGTCTCCAGGCGCTGCATCCCGGCCCGGCTGCGGGCGGACAGCGAGACCAGGGGCATGACCTCCTCCAAGAGGCCGCCGGTGACATTGGTGAGCCAGAAGCGCGTCGGTTCCTGCGCCGCGCTGATCTCGCCGATCAGCCTGACGGACTGCTGCGGCGGCGGTTTGACGAGCCGGGCGGCCGTCGGGACGCGGACGTACTGGGAGATGAGCCGGCCTCTTCGCGCCCTGGTGAGGGAGAGGGCCCCGGCGCCGTGCTGCGCCCCGCTGCCGGTGGCGTCGCGCAGCACGTCACGGGCGTTGGTGACCGGGCGCGCCGGGTACGCCGCGGCGTCGCCCTTGGTGACGGGGAAGGAGGCGTCGACCTCCACGGCGTAGTCGATGCCCCTGGCCGTCAGCCAGTTGACCAGGCGCGCGGCGTCGGGCAGGTGCCGCAGGTTGCCGATCACCGGGGCCGGCGAGAGGTGCCAGCGGGTGCCCATCTCCTCCAGCATGTCGGTGATCTCGGCCCACTCGGGCTTGCCGTACACGTTCTCCGGGATATAGGCGGACCGCCGGAAGGCCGCCTCCTCCCGCCACTTTCCGTGGAGGGCGATGCGCCAGTCGACCGGCACGCTCATGGTGTCGGAGGTGAGCACGACACCGAGGCCGAGCTGGCTGTTGACGGTGCGTCCGAGTTCGGGGACGAATCGCTTCTGGACCCCGACGGAACGCTCGCCGCGCTTGGGAATGACGACGCGTTCGACCGACCACGCCTGGGGGCGGCGGCTCGCCTGCGCGTGCCGGGCCAGCAGGGCGCGTACCGGTTCCCAGTCCCAGGGGCTCTGGTTGATGAATTGCTGGAGTGATTGCTTCGCCTGGAAGATGGGGAGACTTTCGGCGATACGACGGACGGACTTTTTACCGTCCACCATTAAGAGTCCGCGCAGGTACACCTCCGCCCACCTGCGCTGATCCATACGCGGCATCGGGCTGAAGATTTCACTGGCGAATGCGGAAACGTTGTCACATGCGAGGGGTGAGATATCAGCGTTCAGTGTTGACATTCCTGTCCTCATTCCCGGGGGAGGGGCACGGCAACGGCACCGATACTCCCCCACAGGCGTCTCGCGACGGGCAAGTGCGACTTAACGTAGTCGTGGACGATCGATTTACCCGTCGGTTTCACTGTCATGGGCGCAGCGAAAGGGTGCCTGCGCATGCCGGAAGAATGCCTGGCGGATGCCGGGCATTCGCAGAGGTGATGTCGCTTTTAGCTGTATCAGCCGGGCGGGTGCCCGAGGGGGCCGTCGCCGGGGAGCGCGTTAACGCGGTGCCGCCGACGACGGCCGGGTCCGGAGTGAACCGAACGGTAACTTTTTGCCGCCGGCCCGCCGGCCGCTCGCCGGCGAGCGGCCGGGGCCGGACCGGTGCCCGCGCATGACCTGTAACGACGCCGAGTGTGCGATCACGTTTCCCCCGTGGTCCTCGGTTCCGTCTCGTGGCGCGCGAGGCACTTACGAGACGCTCCGGACACTAACCTACTCAACACTCGGTATGTTCATGCGGAGCCCGAGAGCGTTGACCAAGGCTTTACCAGCCGGAGTCGGTGCCGAGGAGCCGGCCGATGGCGCGGAGCGGATTCCAGGCCCAGTCGGGGCGGTTGCGGGTCTCGTACAGCACCTCGTAGACGGCCTTGTCCAACTGGTACGCGGCCAGCAGCGGGGCGCGGGCACGGGAGCGCGGGTCCACGCGGGACGCGGCCGCGTAGCCGTCGCAGAAGGCCCCCTGCATACGCCGCGCCCACGCCTCCGCGACCGCCCCGGCGGGGCCCGGGACGCGGTCCGCGGCGCCCAGCACGTGGTACGCCGCATAACTGAAGGACCGCAGCATGCCGGCGACGTCCCGCACCGGTGACGCCATGGCGCGGCGCTCCGTGAGGGGCCGCGCGGGCTCCCCCTCGAAGTCGATCAGCAGCCATCCGTCCGGGGCGCGGAGCACCTGTCCCAGGTGGAGGTCGCCGTGCACGCGCTGCACCCGGCCGGCGGCCTCCGGCTCCATGCCGGCCACCGCCGCGAACGCCTCGCGCAGCGCCTTCTCGTACGGAGCGAGCCGCGGTACCGCCTCCAGCGCCAGGTCGAGACGGTTCGTCATGGCGCCCGCCAGGCGGGCCAGCCCGGGCCGGCCGAGCGGCCTGCTGCCGCCGACGGCCGCCAGCTCACGGTGGACGGCCGCCACCGCCTCACCGAGCCGCCACGCCTCACCGACGCCCGCCGCCTCCGCGGTGCTCGCAGCCTCCGCCGCGCTCGCCGCCGTGCCGCCCCGGGTCCCGCCGGTCGCGCCGGCACCGTCCGTCCGGCCACCGGACCCGCCGGCACCGCCCGCCGGCGCGGCCGCCCCGCCGGGGAGCGGCAGGCGGCGCAGGTCGCGCAGGGCCAGGTCCCAGCCGCTCGGCGCGTCCTCGGCGTACTCCTGGAGCGTGGCGTACGTGGGCCCGTCCGCCGCGGGGCCCTCGATCGAACCCAGCAGCCGCGGCACATGGGCGGAACCCGCCACGTGCAGCATGCGGTGCAGCTCCAGGTCGGGGTTGCTGCCGGGGCCGAGCCTGCGGAAGACCTTCAGCAGGTAGCGGCCGTCCACCACCACCGAGCTGTTGCTCTGCTCGACCCCGAGCGGCCGGCTCGACGGGACGGGGTGCGGCGGGCGCATCCCGGGGCTCTCCGCGCGGAAGCGCAGCCCGTCGGTGCGGGTGCCTCGGGCGATCAGGCCCACGAGACACGAGGTCAGCTCCGGATCCGCCAGGGCATCGTAGACGACGGTGTCCCGGTCGCGGGCGACGACGGCCAGGGTGCCGGCCGCCGCCGGGAGACGGGAGGACACCCCGAGCGGCACCTGGTAGTCCTCCGGCGGCCCCCCGTCCGCGAAGTGGGCGCGGGCCACCACGATCACGCCCTCGGGGCCGCCCGGCGGCCGTGCCTCGCGGAAGGGCAGACAGTGCTCCACACCGACGTGGCGCAGCGGCCGCCCCTTGCCCGCGAACCAGCGCTGCGTCGGCAGCCACACGGTCAGCGAGGCCGCGAGCCGCGCGCTCCAGGTGACACGGGCGGGCGCGGTCATGACGTCTCCTTCGCGTCCGTCAGGGAGAACCACAGGAACCCGTGTCCGCCCAGGGTGAGCCGGTAGGGGTCGCCGGTGACGCGGGGAAACGTGACGTCCCCGGTCAGCTCGGTCGGTACGGCGCCGGCCTCCGCGCCGAGGTGGAGGGTGGCCGGCTGCGGGGAGGCGGAGAAGTTGTGCACGCAGACCAGGACGTCCTCGTCGCCCTCCGCTCCGGTGAGCCGCCTGATGTAGGCGAGGACGGCCTCGTTGTCCGTCTCCAGCTCCTCGAAGGTGCCGAGCCCGAAGGCCGGGTGGCGGCGGCGCACGTCGAGCATGCGGCGGGTCCAGTGCAGCAGGGACGACTGCTCAGCCGCCTGCCGTTCGACGTTGACGGCCGCGTAGTCGTAGGCCGGGTCCATGACGACCGGCAGACCGAGGCGGCCCGGATTCGCCGTGGAGAAGCCGGCGTTCCGGCCGGAGGACCACTGCATGGGGGTGCGGACCGCGTCACGGTCGGGCAGCCAGATGTTGTCGCCCATACCGATCTCGTCGCCGTAGTACAGGATCGGCGAGCCCGGCAGGGAGAGCAGCAGCGCGGTGAGCAGCTGGATCTGGTTGCGGTCGTTGTCGAGCAGCGGCGCGAGCCGTCTGCGGATACCGAGGTTGGCGCGCATCCGCGGGTCCTTGGCGTACTCCGCGTACATGTAGTCGCGTTCCTCGTCGGTCACCATTTCGAGGGTCAGCTCGTCGTGGTTGCGCAGGAAGATGCCCCACTGGCTGCCGGACGGGATCGGCGGTGTCTGGGCCAGCACCTCGGACACCGGCAGCCGGCTCTCGCGGCGCAGCGCCATGAAGATGCGCGGCATGAGGGGGAAGTGGAAGGCCATGTGCGCCTCGTCGCCGCCGGAGGGCGCGTCCCCGAAGTACTGCACGGCGTCGATGGGCCACTGGTTGGCCTCGGCCAGCAGCACACGGCCGGGGTACTCGTCGTCGACGATCTTACGTACGAGCTTCAGGAAGTCGTGCGTCCGGGGCAGGTTCTCGCCGTTGGTGCCCTCCTCGACGAAGAGGTAGGGCACCGCGTCCATGCGGAAACCGTCGATGCCGAGGTCGAGCCAGAACCGCACGACGTCGAGCATGGCGTCCTGGACGCGGGGGTTCTCGTAGTTGAGGTCCGGCTGGTGGCTGAAGAAGCGGTGCCAGTAGAACTGGCCGCGCACCGGGTCGTGGTTCCAGTTGGACTCCTCCGTGTCCACGAAGATGACACGGGCATCCGGGTAGCCGCTGTCGTCGTCGGCCCAGACGTAGAAGTCGCCGTAGGGCCCCTCCGGGCCGCGGCGGGAGGCCTGGAACCACGGGTGCTGGTCGGAGGTGTGGTTCATCACCAGGTCGGTGATGACACGCATGCCTCGGTCGTGCGCGGCGTCCAGCAGCTCCACGAAGTCGGAGATGGTGCCGAACTCCGGCAGCACCGCCCGGTAGTCGCTGATGTCGTAGCCCCCGTCGCGCAGCGGAGAGGCGAAGAAGGGCGGCAGCCAGAGGCAGTCGACGCCCAGCCACTGGAGGTAGTCCAGCTTCTCCGTGAGCCCGCGCAGGTCGCCGGTGCCGTCGGCGTTGCTGTCGTAGAAGGAGCGGACGAGCACTTCGTAGAAGACCGCGCGCTTGTACCAGTCGGCGTCGACGGGCAGGGCCCGTGCGCTGTGGTAGTCCTCCGCGCGCACCTCGGGCAGGTCTCCCGCCCGTGTGCCGTCGCCGGGTCGGTCACTCATGACGGCTCCAGGTGATGATGCGGGCGACGGACTCGGCGGGGTCGATCTTGACGTGGCTGCTGGTGTCCCAGACCACGTCGGCGCCGGTGAGCTCCTCGCGCGCGGCGAAACGCGCCCCGGCCGTCAGGCCGAGCGGCGCGGGGTCGAGGGTGACGGTTCCCTCCTGCGTCCGGTACGGATCGAGGGTGACGACGCACAGCACGGTGTCGCCGCCGGCCGGATCGGTCTTGGAAAAGGCGAGGAGCTGGTCGTTGTCCACCTCGTGGAAGCGGAGGTGGCGCAGCCGGCGCAGCGCGGGGTGCGCGCGGCGGACCCCGTTCAGCGCCGCGATCAGCGGTTCCAGGCTGCGCCCGGCCGCTCGCGCCGCCTCCCAGTCGCGGGGCCGCAGCTCGTACTTCTCGGAGTCCAGGTACTCCTCGCCGCCCTCGGCACCGGCCAGCGCGCGGTGTTCGAGGATCTCGAAGCCCGAGTAGACGCCCCAGCTGGGGGAGAGCAGCGCGGCGAGCACGGCGCGCAGCGCGAAGGCCGCGGGGTGACCGTCCTGGAGGTGTCCGGGGAGGATGTCGGGGGTGTTGACGAAGAAGTTGGGGCGCAGGAAGTCGGCCGTGTCCACCAGTTCGGTGAGGTAGTCGGTCAGCTCCTGCTTCGTGGTGCGCCAGGTGAAGTAGGTGTACGACTGGGTGAAGCCGGCCTTCGCCAGCCCCTGGAGGACGGCGGGCCGGGTGAAGGCCTCGGCGAGGAAGACGACGTCCGGGTGGCTCTCCTTCACCTCCCGGATGAGCCGGTTCCAGAAGACGGCCGGCTTGGTGTGGGGGTTGTCGACGCGGAACACCGTCACCCCGTGGTCGATCCAGTGCATGACAACCCGGAGCAGCTCGGCGTAGAGCCCGTCCGGGTCGTTGTCGAAGTTCAGCGGATAGATGTCCTGGTAGGCCTTGGGCGGGTTCTCCGCGTAGGCGATGGTGCCGTCGGGGCGTGCGGTGAACCATTCCGGGTGGCTGCGCACCCAGGGATGGTCAGGGGAGCACTGGAAGGCCAGGTCCAGGGCGACTTCCAGGCCGAGGGCGCCCGCCGACGCGACGAAACCGTCGAAGTCGTCGAGGGTGCCCAGCTGTGGGTGGACGGCGTCGTGGCCGCCGTCCGCCGATCCGATCGCCCAGGGGGACCCGACGTCGTCCGGGCGGCTGGTCAGGGAGTTGTTGCGGCCCTTGCGGTGGGTGTGGCCGATCGGGTGGACGGGTGGCAGGTAGACCACGTCGAAGCCCATCCGGGCGATGCGGGGCAGCTCCTTCGCGGCGGTGGCGAAGGTGCCGTGGACGGGCTTCCCGTCAAGGTCACGGCCCCCTGTCGACCGGGGGAAGAACTCGTACCAGGCGCCGGCCAGCGCCAGCTCGCGGTCGACCCACACCTGGCGGCTCGGTCCCCGGGTGAGCAGTTCGCGCAGGGGGTGCAGTGCGACGGCCGCGGCCACGCCGGGGGCGAGGGCGGCGGCGGTGCGCTCAGCGGGCGGGAGCCGCCAGTCGCGCAGCCGTTCGGCGGCGGCGACGAGCAGCCCGCGGTCCCCGTCGTCCGCCCGGCGGGCGTGCCGCTCCAGCAGCCGGGCGCCGGTCTCCAGGTCGTTGGCCAGCTCATCGGCGTCCTGCCCGACCGCGAGCTTGGCGCGCACGGCGGCGCACCAGGTGGTCCACGGGTCGCCCCAGGCGTCGACCCGGTAGGTCCACATGCCCGGGCGGTCCGGTACCACCGTCGCCGACCAGCGGTCCAGGCCCTCGTCGAGCAGGGTCATGGGGACACCGGCGGCTCCCGGCCGGTCCGGTCCCGGGCCGCGCCACAGCACCGAGGCGGCCGGCGCCTCGTGTCCCTCGCGCCAGATCGTCGCCTCTATGGGGACGTGCTCGCCGACAACCGCTTTGGCGGGGAACGCCCCGCCCTCCACGGTCGGCGACACATCGCCTATGGATATGCGTCCACTCATTCGTGAAAGCCCTCTCTTTCCGCGTTTTCTCCACCCTCGGGGCGGCGGGATGCCGAGGGAAGCATTCCGGCCGTATCGCGGTGCACTTCGCGGACTTGGCCAAGTGGCAGCGTAAATGTGAGAGGCGGGAATTCCGGTGCGGAACCGGGGGCGAATGCTGCTGGCCGGTTCCGTTGCGGGTTCGCTCAACCGCAGGTCAGTGATGGTACGGGTAGGCGGGTGTCCACTCTGGCACAGTCTCGGGTGCCCGGACGGCGACTGCCCGGGCCGGTGCGCAACTGCGTCAACTTCCCATAGTTGTAGTCATGTCCGAGCCGTTCGTTGCAGCATGTATCAATTCCCGTATCTACTCGGTCCTGTTCGGCGGATGTCATTCTCCGCCGGCTGCGGGGACCGACCCGCGTAACTCGTGATTAACACGGAGGAAAAAGTGTCGCAACGAATTCTCGTGGTGCTTTCGGAATACGGCTATTGGGGTGAGGAACTCGTCGGCCCGCTGGAGGCGTTCGACGCCCGCGGGTACCGCGTCACCTTCGCCACGCCCACCGGCAAGCGGGCCCGCGCGCTGCCGCCGAGCCTCGACCCCGACTACATCGACCCGCCGCTGGGCCGCTCCGTCACCAGCCACGACATGGCCCGCAAGGCCCGGGCGCTCGACGAGTCCTCCCGCCTCGACAACCCGCTGAGCCTGGCGGACCTGATTCCCGAACGCCCGTACTACAGCGCCCTCAACCACCTGCGGGAGCTGGAGGACTACAACCGCCGGCTCCAGTCCGCCACGTCCGACCTGGTGGCAGGGTTCGACGCGCTCGTCATCGTAGGCGGCAGCGGCCCGATCGTGGACCTCGCCAACAACGAGCGGCTGCACGAGGTCGTCCTGGCCTTCGCCGCCGCCAACAAGCCGATCCTCGCCGAGTGCTACGGCGTGGCCGTGCTGGCCTTCGCCCGGGACCTGGAGACGCGGGAGAGCCTGCTTCGGGGCAAGCACGTGACCGGGCACCCCAAGGAGTACGACTACAAGGACGGCACCGGCTTCATCGGCGTGGACTTCAACATGGGCCCGCCGCCGTACCCGCTGGAGTACATCCTCCGCGACGCCACCGGGCCCGAGGGCGGCTTCCACGGCAACGTCGGCAAGGAGACGTCCGTCATCGTCGACTACCCCTTCGTCACCGGCCGGTCCACCCCGGACTCCGTCCTCTCCGGCGAGCTGCTGGTGCAGACGCTGGAGAACGGCCTGCGCCGGTACGGCTGGTAGGGCTGCGCACCACATCCCCGATCAGAGGAAGGACAGCACCATGCGAGCCAGACCAGGGAAGACCGCTGTTTTCGAGCAGTTCGCGGCCGACGGCATCACCTACATGTTCGGGAACCCCGGCACCGTCGAACAGGGCTTTTTGGACGAGGTGCGACGGTCCGGCGTCTCGTACCTGCTGGGGCTCCACGAGGGCGTCGCGGTGGGCATGGCGGACGGCTACGCCCGCGCCGCCCAGCGGCCCGCCCTGGTCCAGCTCCACAGCGGGGTCGGCCTGGGCAACGGCATCGGCATGCTCTACCAGGCCAAGCGGGGCGGTTCACCGCTGGTGGTCCTGGTGGGCGAGGCCGGTGTGCGCTACGACGCGATGGACGGGCAGATGGCGGCCGACCTCGTGTCCATGGCGAAACCCGTGACCAAGTACGCGACCCGCGTACTGGACCCGGCGTCGACCCTGCGGGTGCTGCGGCGCGCCGTCAAGATCGCCATGACGCCGCCCCGCGGCCCCGTCGTGGTGGTGCTTCCGGCCGACGTGCTCGACCAGATCACCACCGAACCCGCCGTCCCCACGCCCCTGCTCGACACGAGCGCCGCGCCGGCCCCCGCCACCGTGTCGCGCGCCGCCGACATCCTGCTCGGCGCGCGGCGCCCGCTCGTCCTGATGGGCGACGGGGTGGCGGTCAGCGGGGCGCAGGAGGAACTCACCCGGGTCGCCGAGCGGCTGGGCGCCCCGGTGTGGGGGGTCAACTCCTCCGAGACCAACTTCGACACCACGCACGCGCTGTACGGCGGGCAGCTCGGCCACATGTTCGGCGCGGACAGCGCCCGGGTGGTCCGTGACGCCGACGGCGTCCTGATCGTGGGCACCTATGTTTTCCCCGAGGTCTTCCCCTCGCTTCAGAGCCCCTTCCGGGACGACGCCCGCATCGTCCACATCGACCTGGACGCGTACGAGATCGCGAAGAACTTCCCCGTGGAGCTCGGCGTGGTCGCCGACCCCCGGGCGGCGCTCGGGGCACTCGCCGGCGAGCTCGAACGGCGAGGCCCGCTCACGCCGCGGGCACCGGCAGCCGCCCGCCCGCCCGTCCCGGCCGCCACCGACGGGGAATCCCTGATGGAGCGCTTCGTGCGGGAGCTGTCCGCGCAGGCCCCCGCCGACCTGGCCGTCTTCGACGAGGCGCTGACCGCGTCGGGCCCGATCGCCGCCCACCTGCCGGCGCGGCGCCCCGGGGACTTCTTCCAGACCCGCGGCGGCTCCCTGGGCGTCGGCATCCCCGGCGCGCTCGGCGTCAAGCTGGCCCGCCCCGAGCTGCCCGTCGTGGGCTTCACCGGCGACGGCGGCAGCATGTACACCATCCAGGCGCTGTGGACCGCGGCCCGCTACGGCATCGACGCCAAGCTGGTGATCTGCAACAACCGCCGGTACCGGCTCCTGGACCTGAACATCGAGCAGTACTGGCGCGAGCTGGGCATCCCGCCGCACGCCGGGCCGGACGCCTTCGACCTGTCCGATCCGGAACTCCGCTTCAGCACCCTGGCCGAGTCCATGGGCGTGCCCGCCCAGCGGGTGGAGCGGCCGGACCAGGTGGAGCAGGCGGTGCGCACCATGCTCGCCCACCAGGGCCCCTACCTCATCGACCTGGCCACCGACTGAGGGCGCCCGAGCGCGCACCCGAAAGGACATCACCATGACATCTGCCCCCTCCCGGCCCGTACTCTCCGTGGACGCCGTCCACCGGCTCGTCGACCAGTGGCGCGCGGCCCTCGCCCGGCGGGCACCGGTGGAGGAACTGCTGCCCCACCTGGCCAACGGCCTGCTGGTGGACCTGCCGGGCCGCATCGTGCGGGGCGCCCAGGACTTCAGGCACTGGTACGGGGAGAGCGGCGGCCAGGCCGCGCTCTGCGACGACCGCCCCGGCGCGGACGAGGTCCGCGTCCGGGTGGTCTCCCCGGTCCACGCCCAGGTCACCCTCCAGGACCCCGGCTCGTCGCCCGACGCCCCGGCCCCGCTCGCCCGCCAGACGTGGTGGGTCGTCCTCCAGGACGGCGTACCGCGCATCCGCACCATGGCGTTCCTCCAGCCGGCTCCGCAGCCCGCCTGAGCCGGCACCGCCCCCGGCGGCCCGGGGCCGGCACATCACCGCCCCGGGCCGCCCCCTTCGTTTCTCCGTGCCGGACCGGCCCGCCGCCTTCGTACCGGAGCCCGGACCGGCCCGCCGCCTTCGTACCGCACCGACCCGCTCCGACCGACGAACGGAAGAGGACCGACCGATATGACCACCGCGACACCGTCCACGATCCTGCCACCCGGGCGCCTGCCCGGCCGCCGGATAGGCATCCTGATGGAGAGCGACTTCGTCGAGGACGAGATCGCCTACTACCAGCACCGGTTCCTGGAGGAGGGCGCCGAGGTCGTCCTGCTGACCCGGCTGTGGGGCCGCCCCTCGCTCACCTTCCGCGGGCACGACTACCGCGCCGAGGTGACCGTCCACAACGACCTGGAGAGCCTCGACTACGGGGAACTCTCCCAGTACTCCGCCCTGATCGTGCCCTCCGGCATGGTCGCCGACCGCCTGCGCTACAGCGAGGACGTGACCCAGCAGGCGCCCGCCGTCGACCTCCTGCGCCGCGCCTTCCGCCTCCCGCACCTCATCAAGGCCTTCTCCTGCCACGGCCTGCTGCTCATGTCGGCCGCCCGCGACAGCATGCGCGACCGGCGGGTCACCGCCCACAACAACCTGGTCGGCGACGTCCGCAACATGGGCGCCGTCTACACCAACCAGGACCTGGTCGTCGACGGCGACCTGGTGACCTCGCGCACCGTGGACGAGCGCCACCTGCTCGCCCGCGCGGTCATCGAACTCCTCGTGGCGGCGAAGCAGGACCCGGCGGTGGCGCGGTGAACGCCGGCCCGACCGCCGCGGTCCCCTTCACCTTCTCCGACCGCACGGCCGGTTACGTCGTGGGGCGCCGCGGCCGCGAGGTCGAACTGCGCACCCTCGACGGGCGCCTGGTCACCCTGCACCTGACGGACGTCACCTACGCCCACCGGATGCGCAACCTGGGCGAGCCCTACCAGGACGCCACCGGCAGCATGGACGAGCACCTGCGCCCCGGCGCCTTCCTCTTCAGCTACGGGCCGGTGTACCCGGAGGGCGGGGAGCTGCACTACCAGGCGACCGAGCTGATCTTCATCACCGAGGCCGGCGGCACGCCGCCGTACGAGAGGGCCGGCTGGTGGACCTCCCAGCTGGGCCGGCTCGCGTCCTTCTACCGCACCTCGCAGTTCGGCACCGGCCCGGTCGACTTCGCCGACTACCGGACCGAGATCCGGGCGGGCGGCGCGAAGACCGGGCGCCACGTCCAGGAGACCGACACGATCTCCCGCATGGTCTACGGCATGGCCACCGCCTACATGCTCACCGGCGAGGAGGACTTCCTGGACGTGGCCGAGAGCGGTTCGAGGTACCTGCACGACCACATGCGCTTCAGCGACCCGGCCGAGGACGTCGTCTACTGGTACCACGGCATCGATGTGCGGGGGCCGCGCGAGAGCAAGCTGTTCGCCTCCGAGTTCGGCGACGACTACCGGGCCATCCCCGCCTACGAACAGATCTACGCGCTGGTGGGCCTCACTCAGACGTACCGCCTGACCGGCGACCCGGTCATCCGCGCCGACATCGAGGGCACGGTGCGGCTCTTCGAACGCTACTTCGCGGACCGCAAACTCGGCGGCTACTACTCCCACATCGACCCGGTGACGCTCAGCCCGCACAGCGACGCCCTCGGACCCAACCGCTCCCGGAAGAACTGGAACTCGGTGGGCGACCACGCCCCGGCCTACCTCTTCAACCTGTTCCTCGCCACCGGGGAGGAGCACTACCGCCGCATACTCGAACATACATTCGACATGATTGTCACCCATATGCCGGACAGGAACAGCCCCTTCGTCAACGAACGCTTCCATGCCGACTGGACGCCCGACACCACCTGGGGATGGCAGCAGGACCGCGCCGTCGTCGGGCACAACCTGAAGATCGCCTGGAACCTCATGCGGATGAACGCCACCATGCCCAAGCGCGAGTACCTGGCGCTCGCGGAGCGGATCGGCGCGACCATGCCCGGCGTCGGCCGGGACCCGCAGCGCGGCGGCTGGTACGACATGGTCCAGCGGCTGCCGGAGCGCGGCCGGCACCCCTTCGTCTGGCACGACCGCAAGACCTGGTGGCAGCAGGAGCAGGCGATCCTCGCCTACCTGGTGCTGGCCGGGCACACCGGTGACCAACACGCGCTGCTGCACGCCCGCGAGGCGTCGGCCTTCTACAACTCCTTCTTCCTCGACCACGACGAGGGCGGTGTGCACTTCACGGTCCTGGCCGACGGACTGCCCTACCTGGTGGGCGACGAACGCCTCAAGGGCAGCCACGCGATGAGCATGTACCACAAGGCCGAACTCGCCTACCTGGCCGAGGTCTACACCCGTCTCCTCGTCCACCGCGAACCGCTCGACCTGTGGTTCCGGCCCGGCGCAGGCGCGGACTTCCCGCAGCGGCTCCTGCGCGTCGCGCCCGACGTGCTGCCGCCGGGGCGCGTGGAGCTGGAGTCGGTGCGTGTCGACGGCGCTCCCCACACCGACTTCGACGCCCGGTCGATGACGGTGTCGCTGCCGGACACCGGCGACAGGAGCACCGTCCGGGTCCGGCTGCGCCCCGTCCGGTCGTGACCATGGCCCGCACGTCCGCACCGCACGACGGCCGGCTACCGGCGCCCGGCCCCGCAACGCGCCCGGGCCGGCCGGCGCCCGGCCTCGGCACCCTCCCGGGCCGGCCGGCGCCCCTGGGGGCCACCGTGGTCCCCACGGGCGTCAACTTCGCCGTGTGCGCACCCGGCGCCCGGGCGCTGTGGCTGGTGCTGATGGCGCCGGAGAGCGGCGATGTCGTCGCCGAACTGCCGTTCCCCGAGGACGGCAGGACGGGCGACGTCTTCGCCGTCACCGTCTCCGGGCCCGGCGTCGAACAGCTCCACTACGGCTACCGCGCCGGCCCCGGGGCGGGCACCGCCGCCCCGGTGCTCCTCGACCCCCGCGCGCGGGGGCTCGCGGGCGGGGGCGCCTGGGGCGAGCGGCCCCGCTACCGCTCACAGATCGGCGAGGACACCTTCGACTGGGGCGGTACGCGGCGGCCGCGCACCGCCCCGGAGGACCTCGTCGTCTACGAGCTGCACGTCCGCGGCTTCACCCGCGACCCCAGCTCCCAGGTGGCGCGCCCGGGCACCTACGCCGGCCTGCGCGAGAAGATCCCGTACCTGCTCGGCCTCGGCGTCAACTGCGTCGAGTTGCTGCCCGTCTTCGAGTTCGACGAGACGGACAACACGTACACCTCTGCGGAGACCGGCGCCCCGCTGCTCAACTACTGGGGCTACAACCCCGTCGGCTTCTTCGCGCCCAAGGCCGCCTACGCGGCGACGCCCACCCCGGAGGCGGCGGCGAGGGAACTCAAGGAACTGGTCAGGGCGCTGCACGAGGCGGGGATCGCGGTCGTCCTCGACGTGGTCTTCAACCACACCGCCGAAGGCGACCACCGCGGACCGACCCAGTCCCTGCGGGGTCTCGACGAGCCGGCGTCGTACCTGATGACCCCGGACGGCGGCTACCGCAACCTCACCGCCACCGGCAACACCGTCAACGCCAACCACCCCAGGACCCGGGCCCTGATCCTGGACTCCCTGCGCCACTGGGCGACCGAGTACCGCGTCGACGGCTTCCGGTTCGACATGGCGTGCATCCTGGCGCGCGGGCAGGACGGCGAACTTCTCGACAACCCGCCGCTGCTGGAGGACATCGCGCACGACCCCGTGCTGGCCGACCGGCTCCTCGTCGCCGAGGCCACCGACGCCACCGGGCTCGACCTGACCGGCGGCTTCCCCTCCTACGGGCGGTGGAGCGAGTGGAACGCCCGCTACCGGGACGACATCCGCCGCTTCCTCCTCGGCCGCCCGGGCAGCGCCGCCGCCTTCGCACCGCGCCTGCTCGGCTCGCCCGACCTCTACGGCGGACGGACCGCTACCGCCTCCGTCAACTACATCACCTGCCACGACGGGATGACGCTCGCGGACCTCACCTCCTACGACGAGCGGCACAACCACGCCAACGGCGAGGGCGGCGCGGACGGCATCCCCGACGAGGACAGCTGGAACTGCGGCCACGAGGGCCCCACCGGTGACCCGGCCGTCCTCCTGACCCGGGACCGGCAGCGGCGCACCGCGCTGGCGCTGCTGTTCCTCAGCCAGGGGGTGCCGATGCTGCTCGCCGGTGACGAGTTCGGCCGCACCCAGCAGGGCAACAACAACGCCTACAGCCAGGACAACCCGATCAGCTGGCTGGACTGGACGGGCACCCGTACCCACGCGGACCTCCTCCGCTTCACCCGGCGGTGCATCGCCTTCCGGCGCGCGCACCCGGTCCTCCGGCGCGTCCGGCACCCCGACGGCGCCACGCCCGAGGGCTGGAAGCTGCCGCCGGTGAGCTGGCACGGGGAACGGCCGGAGGAGCCGGACTGGAGTGACGGTTCGACCCTGCTGGCCGTCCTGCTGCACCAGGAGCCTCCCGAGGGCGTCCGGGACACCGTGTTCATCGCGGTCAACACCGGCCGCGCCGACCGCGCCGTCGAACCGCCGGCGCCCCCGTCCGGTACGCACTGGCGCCTGTCCCTGGACACCGGCGCGGCCACGGAGCCGGAGGCCCCGGTGCCGCCCGGGCGCGTCCACGGACCGGCCGCCCTCCGGCTGGCCCCCCACACGGCGGTCGCCCTGACCGCACACCCGGACGGCTCCCGAGCGGTGCCGTCCGGCCGCACACCCGACGAAAGGACATGACCATGGCTTTCGACGCCTACCTGGGCTTCGCCGGAACCACCGCGAGCATTCACCTCGCCGGCGACCTCTCGGAACACGATGTGCCCCGGCTGCGCTCGCTGATCGACCAGGCCGCGCGGCAGCCGGTGCGCCGGCTGGTGCTGGACGCGGCGGAGCTGACGTCGATGGACGCCGGCGGCGCCCGCTGCCTGGCCTTCGCCCAGCAACAGCTCCCCGCGGACGCGGAGATCGTCGTGGACGGCGCCGGTCACGCCGTCCTGGAGGCCCTGCGCTTCAGCGGCCTCGACCGTTCGGTCACGGTGGTCGCGGCCCGGGTGCCCGTGGCGTAAGCACCACACGCGGTACGACAGCGGCGGCCGGCCCCGAAAGGGACCGGCCGCCGCTTGCGTGCCGTACGCGCCTGCCGCGCCATGCGTTCGCGTGTGCCGTGCCGTGCCGTGCCGTGTCGTACGCGTGTGACGTGCGTTCGCGTGTGCCGTGCCGGTACTGGTGTGCCGTGCCCCGCACGCGTGTGCCGTGCCCCGCACGCGTGTGCCGTGCCGTACGGGCCCGCCTACCGATACGTGCACAACGTGCCGTGCGCGCCTGCCGTGCCGGTACGTGTGCGCCGTGCCGTACGGACCCGCCGTCTCCGCCTCAGGACACCGGTGCGCCCCGCCGGTCGTGGTGGACCGGCGGGGCGGGCGGCCGGGCCGCGGACGGGGGATGTGACGCGGCCCGTGGTACGCCGTCCCCGCCGGTGGCGGGGACGGCGCGTGTGGTGGGTCAGACGATCTCGTGACCGCTGGCCGTGTTCTCGGGGACGCTCTCGCGCAGGTCCCAGTGCTCCACGATCGCGCCGTCGGCGATCCGGAAGATGTCGACGACCGCGGTGCCGCGGTCCTCGGGGCCCGTGGTGAACAGGCTGTGCACGAAGACCAGGTCGCCCTCGGCGGCGCTGCGACGGATCTCGAAGCGGCCGTCCGGCACCTGCTGGCGCAGGCCCTCGATGAACTCCACGAGCGGCTTGCGGCCGTCGGGCAGGTTCGGGTTGTGCTGGATCAGGTCCTCGGCCAGGTAGTCGGCGGCCTGGTCGGTGCGGCCCTGGTTCCAGACCTGCTCCAGGTAGTCGTGCGCGAGCTTCACGTGGTTCGTCGTCATGGTGGACTCATTCCTTCGTCAAGGTATGCGGGTGGTGCCGGTGGCCGGACGGACGGCTGGCGTCCGGGCGGCCACCGGAGAACTGGTGGTGCGGCCGGACCGGCGGGTCAGGAGGAGACGGGCACCGGCCGGGGCGCCGTCTCGGCCTTGCGGACCGACAGGTAGTGGGTGGCGCCGGCGAACAGGAGCAGGCCGAGTCCGGCGGCCGGCAGGACGCCGGAGCCCCAGGCGGGCAGGCCGGTGCTGCCGATGAAGCTGCCGAGGCTCATGCCCAGGTAGAGGGCCGAGGCGTTGAGGGCGAGCAGCAGACCGCGCTGCTCGGGCAGGAGCGCCACCAGCCGCGCCTGCTGGGGCGCCTGGTAGAGCTGGCTGAAGAAGGCCCAGAGCGCGAAGAGCAGCAGGCCGCCGATGGCCGCGTCGGGGACGACGAGGAGCGCGGCGAAGGCGACGGCCACGCCCGCGACGGTCACGGAGACGGTGCGGGTGGTGCCGATGGCGCGGGTCGCCCTGCTGGCGAAGCCGTTGCCCAGGACACCGACGATGCCGAACGCGAGCAGCGTCGCCGTCACATAGCCGGACGAGGCGTCGAACCGGTCGGCCACATAGGCGCCGGCGATGCCGTAGACCGTGAACTGCGCCGCCATGAAGAGCAGGGTGGTGCCCACGGTGGGCAGCGCGCCGGGCGTCGCCAGCACACCGCGGTACGCGGCGGGCGTCGGGCGCGGTCCGGGGTCGAGCCCGGGCATCAGGACGGCCACACCCACGAGGGCGACCCCGGACAGGACGGCCACGCCGATGAGGGCCTGCCGCCAGCCGAGCACGTCCCCGAGGAAGGACGCCAGCGGAACGCCGAGGACGGATGCCGCGGTCATGCCGCCGAACACCACGGCGAGGGCCTGCTGACGCCGCTCCTCGGGGACGATCAGCGATCCGGCCGCGGAAGAGGCGGGGCCGAATATCGCCGCGCCCAGGGCGGCGACGACGCGGGCGCCGGTGAGGAAGGCATAGTTGGGGGCGAGTGCCGCCGCCGCCGAGCCGGCGGTCAGCAGGGCCATGCCCAGCAGCAGGACCTGCTTCCGGCCCATCCGGCCGAGTGCCATCGGGGCGAGGGGAGCGGCGATGGCGAAGGTCAGCGCGAACACGGTGACCTGGAGTCCGATACGGGCCGGCGCGACGTCGAGACCGTCGCCCATGGGCGCGCTGAGGCCCACCACGGCGAGCGAGGTGGTCCCCAGGGTGAAGTAGCCGAGCGCCAGCGCGAGTAGCGCCGGGGTGGAGCCACGGGAAGACATCAGCCCTCCTTCCAATACGGATCGTTGCGTATTGCAATACCAGCACGCGCCGTGCCGTATGTCAATGGCGGATTGGAAGGCGCCGCCGACGTCCGCACATCGGATGCGCGGCCCGGTCGTCGAGGGCGTGAAATCCCGCGTTAATGGGTCCTGAACAGCATATTTACGGGCGCCGACGAGGGCGGCCGGACGACTGGGCGGGGCTCGGGGCGCACTTCGGGAGGCTTCGGGCTTGGCAGGAGCCGCCCGTTCGTGCTTACGATACGCACCGCACCGTATCTAGAGGTCTTAAGGTGGGTTCCATGACAGGACGTCCTCGTGATCCGGCCGTAGACGACGCCATTCGTCGTGCCACCCTCGAACTCGCCGCCGAGGCAGGCGCGCCCGGCGTCACCATGGAGGGCATCGCCGCGCGCAGCGGGGTGTCCAAACAGACCGTCTACCGGCGCTACGGCGGCAAGGGCGAGGCGATCCTCGACGCGCTGGCGTGGTTCGCCGCCGCGCGGCTGCCGACCCCCGACACCGGCTCGCTGCGGGACGACATCTGTGTGCTGCTGACGGCGACCTTCGCCGCCCAGCAGGGGGTCAGCGGGGTGCTGAACCGGGCGCTGATCAGTGAGGCGCTCCAGGACGAGAACTTCACCGAACTGCTCTGGAAGCGGCTGACCGGCCCGCGCCGCGAGGAGGTGGCGAAGATCATCCGGCGTGCCCGGGATCGCGGTGAGGTCAGCCACCCCGACGAGGAGTTCCTCATCGATCTGGTGTTCGGTCCGATGTGGTACCGGCTGCTCTTCGACCGCGTATCGCTGGACCGGGGGTACGCGGCGGCCATCGCCGACACCGTCGCGGTGGCCGCGCGGCTCGACGGCGGGGAAGCGGCCCTCGCCCCCTGACCCCGCGCCGCGCTCCGGACGCCCCTCCGGGCCCCGGCTCCGGACGTCCCCGTCCCGGCCACCCCGCCCGGGACGCCCACCGCCCGGGACACCGCCCGGGACGCCCCTTCCGGGGATCGCGTTCCGGGCGCCCACCACCTCGCACCCGCACGGCCCGCACCACACGTACGACTCGCACCGCGCGCCCGACTCGCATCACGCGCCCGAGGCGCACCACACGTACCACTCGCACCACGTGAACCACGCGACCTCCTGGCGGCCGTACGGGCCGCGTGGGGGCGCGTCATCCACCGGGCAGGGTCCTGCCCGTTACCGGAGGTACGACATGACGTCCATCGCGGACCAGACCATCGTCATCACCGGCGCGACCGACGGGCTCGGCCGTGCGCTCGCCCATGAACTGGCCCCGCTGGGACCCGAACTCGTCCTGCACGGGCGCAGCGAGGAAAAGGGCCAGGAGCTTCTCGCGGAGCTGCGGGCCGCCACGGGCAACGAGCGGCTGAGCTACGAGCGGGCCGACTTCTCCTCGCTCGCCGAGATCCAGTCGCTCGCCGACCGGCTGCTGTCCCGGCCCCGGATCGACGTCCTGGTCAACAACGCGGGCATGGGGGTCGAACTCGACCGCCGGGAGAGCCGGGACGGGCTGGAGCTGACCTTCCAGGTCGACTACCTCTCCACGTACATCCTGAGCTGCCGGCTGGCCCCGCTGCTGGTCGACTCCGCGCCCGCCAGGATCGTCAACGTGACCTCGGCGGGCCAGGCCCCCATCGACTTCGACGACGTCATGCTGCGCAGCGGCTGGAGCGGGGGCCAGGCCTACTGCCAGGCCAAGCTCGCCCAGATCATGCTCACCATGGACCTGGCGGACGTGCTCGACGGCACCGGGGTGACGGTCAACTCCCTGCACCCCGCCTCGTACATGCCGACCAAGATCGTCACGCATCTCTTCACCCCGCAGAGCACGGTCGCGGAGGGCGTGCGGAACACCGCGCGCCTGGTCACGGACCCCGAGTACGCCAGGAACAGCGGCCTCTACGTGAACCGCTCGCAGGTGGCGCGCGCCCACGCGCAGGCGCACGACGAGGGCGCGCGCGCCCGCCTGCGCCGGCTGAGCGAGGAGCTGACGGGCACCCCGATGCCGGCCGTGGGCGCGGACGCCTCTCCGCGCTGACCGTCCGCCGGTCGGCGTTCCGCGCCGACCGCGGGCCGGCCGGACGGCGTAACGGAAGGAGTGCGTTCTGCTGTCGAGAGGCGAGAGCACACGGAGCCGAATCCTCCTCGCGGCCGCGGAAGGCTTCGGCGCACACGGGTACCACAGGACGAGCGTCGCCGACATCAGCCGGGAAGCCGGCGTGACCGGCGGGGCGCTCTACTTCCACTTCGACTCGAAGGAGCAGCTGGCCGCCGCCGTCCTGGAACTGGAGGACGACATCTGGCCGGCCCTGGCGATGGCCGTCCGGGTGCGGGAGCGCAGCGGGCTGCGGGGCCTCGTCGAGTTCTCCTACGAGGCCGCGTGCCGCATGGCGCACGACCCCGTCGCCCGGGCCGGGTTCCGCCTCCGGGTGGAGGGCGAGCCCGACGGCGAGGGCACGCACGGCGCGGAACTGCGGTGGCTCTCCCTGGTCACGGAGTTCCTCGCGCTGGCCCAGCGGCAGCGGGAGATACGGGCGGACCTGCTGCCCGTGGACATCGCCCACGTCTTCGTGGAGGCGCTCACCGGGATGCGGCTGCTCTCCCTCGCGGTGGAGTGGGCCGACCTGGACCCGCGGCTGTGCAGGCTGTGGGACGCCCTGCTGCGGATGGTGCTGGCGGAGGGCAGTACCTTCTCGCTCCGGCCGCCCCGCGAGGTGCCGGCGGCGTGCCCGCCCGGCCGGCCGGAAGACGACCGGGCACACCCGGCACGACCCCTGGGAAGCACGACCGCCCGGAAGCACGAGCCCTGAGAAACAAGATCGCTGAGAACGGGAGATGCAGATGTCAGCACTGACGCGCCGCGGGTTCCTCGGCGCCGGAGCCGGCGGCACGGTCGCCGCGCTCACCACCGTGGGACCCGCGTACGCGGGCGCGCCGGACACCGCCGGGGAGACGGGCCGGGCGGTGGGCGCCCCGCCCGCGGTCACCGTCACCTCGGACGACGTCCGGTACGGCGACCTGACGGCCCGCGGGTACAACGGCCGCTTCGTCGGGAAGCCGGACTCCGTGCGGATCGTCCACACGACCGAGCAGGTCACGGCCGCCGTCGCGGAGGCGGTGCGGGACGGCGCGCGGATCGCCGTCCGCAGCGGCGGCCACTGCCTGGACGGGCTGGTCGACGACGGGCAGGTACGGATGCTGCTCGACGTGTCCGAGATGGACGCCGTGTACTTCGACGAGGAGCGGCAGGCGTTCGCCGTCGAGGCGGGCGCCCAACTCGGCCACGTGTACCGGACGCTGTACCTGGACTGGGGCGTGACGATACCCGGCGGCACCTGCCCGACCGTGGGCGTCGGCGGCCATGTGCAGGGCGGTGGCTACGGGGCGCTGTGCCGCCAGTACGGAGCGGTCGTCGACCACTTGTACGGGGTGGAGGTGGTGGTCGTCGACGGCGCGGGGAAGGCGCGGGCGGTGATCGCCACCAGCGACGTGGACGACCCGCACCGCGACCTGTGGTGGGCCCACACCGGCGGGGGCGGCGGCAACTTCGGCGTGGTCACCAAGTACTGGTTCAGGACCCCCGGCGCCACCGGGGACCCGGCCGGCCTGCTGCCCAGGCCGCCCGGCGCGCTGCTGAAGGCGTCCGTCAGCTGGAAGTGGAGCGACCTCACCGAGGAGGCGTTCACCCGCATCGTGCGCAACCACGGCCAGTGGCACACGGACAACGACGGCGACGGCGGGCCGTACGCCAGCCTGAACAGCGTCCTACTGCTGCACAACGCGGCCCTCGGGACGGTGGGCCTCAACGTCCAGGTCGACGGCACCCTGGCGAACGCGGCCGACTTGGTGGACGACTACATCGGCGCGGTGACCGTCGGCGTGGACGTGGCGCACACCAGGACCCGGGCGACGGGACCCTGGCTGAAGGAGACCCTCAAGAACCCGTACGAGACCGGGGCCTACGACCGCTCCAAGTCCAAGGGCGCCTACCTGCGCCGGGCCTACTCCGAGGACCAGATCGCCGCCCTGTACCGGCGGCTGTCCGACCCCGGCTACGACGGCCACGCCTCCGTCCTCCTCTACACCTACGGCGGCCGCGCCAACGTGCCCGCCCCCGCCGACACCGCCATGCCGCAGCGGGACTCGGTCCTCAAGGCCAACTTCATCACCTACTGGGCCGACCCCGCCGACGACGCCCGGCACGTCGACTGGATGCGAGGGCTCTACAAGGAGACGTACGCGGCGACCGGCGGCGTCCCGGTCATCGACGGCGACAGCGACGGCTCGTACATCAACTACCCGGACACGGACCTGAAGGACCCGGAGTGGAACGCCTCCGGCACCCCCTGGCAGACCCTCTACTACAAGGACAACTATCCGCGGCTCCAGCGGATCAAGGGCGAGTGGGACCCCGGGAACGTCTTCCACCACGCGCTGTCCATCACCTACTGACACACCCCCTGACACCCACGGGCAGCAGACGCTGACATGCGTGTCCGTGCCCTGGCCGGTATCCGCCGGGCGGGCACGGACAGCCGAACTGGAGGGACTGTGCTTCAAGCGGCTCGATGAGCCGTACCGGCCGACGCGCTCCTGACGGAAGTACAACGTACGGGTCACGACCGACGCCGTCATCGGAGCCGTCACCGGCTCACTCACCGCCAGGTCACTGAGGTAGGCGCGACGCTCAGCCATGACCCGGATGTACCACCGGGCGAGCAGAGGCGCCCAGGCGTGCGGAGACGGTTGCAGAAGCACGCAGGCACGCCCCCGCGCCAGTCACGTTGCGACGAGACAGGCACCAGCAACATCCCGCCCCAGCAGTCACCCCACGCAGCCATCGAAACCCACCCGCATACCCAGCCCTCCCAGCACCGCTGATTCGCACCGCGTAAAACACAAAATGCCTGTACATCAGAGGCGAAAACGACCTCTCAGCTTGTCGTTTAAGGTCCGACATCGAACACGGCTCGAACTTGATCAGAGTTTTCGCAATTCGGCGGATGTATAGGCGGCCCTCGTCTGATCCTGTGCTCCGTCACAGAGATACGGGATCTATCGAAGGCAGCTAGAAGTGAGTCTGCTGCATCACGATGTTCAGCGGGAGCCGTTCGGCTTGCTATCACACTTCCGGAGGGAGTTGTACGCGTCGCTGACCGCGCGTGCGGATGCGCTGTTCGAGCTCACCGACGCGATGCTATGCGCTGACGGGCCTGTGAAGACGCTGGTCAGCCTAGCTCTGGTGCCGGAATACCGCCGCGGGCACGGTTCTCTCTATGCGGGTCTGAACCGGGGGCGGATGGACGTGGGCCGACTGCGGCGGGCGCTGGTCTCCGTGCCATTGCCGAAGGCGGCTGACAGCCGCCTGGTTCTCGCGGTCGACGTCTCGCCCTGGCTCCGCCCGGACGCGGACACCACCCCTGACCGGTGCTTCTGCCACACCTACGGGTACGGCGACAACAAGCACTTGATGATTCCGGGGTGGCCCTACTCGGTCGTGGCCGCACTGGAGACGGGGCGGACGTCGTGGACCGCGATTCTGGACGCTGTCCGGCTTCAGCCCGGCGCCGACGTCGCCGCTGTCACCACCGCGCAGATCCGCGAAGTCGTCGAGCGGCTGGTCGATTCGGCTCAGTGGAAGGACGGCGACCCGGACGTCCTGATTGTGGTCGACGCTGGCTATGACGCTCCGCGGCTCGCTCACCTGCTGGCGGACCTGCCCATTGAGATCCTGGGCCGGACACGGTCGGACCGCGTGATGCGCCGGCCGACACCACCACGTGTCTACGACCCCAAAGGTGGCCGACCGCCCAAGCACGGCGGAGAGTTCGTCTTCGGCCAGCCGGATACCTGGGGTGAGGAGCACGTGGTGACCGTCTGCGACACCCGCCTCTACGGCACAGCCACAGTCCGGGCCTGGGACCGGCTCCACCCGCGGTTGACCCGCCGGGCCGCCTGGATCGACCACAATGCCGAGTTGCCCATCATCGAAGGCACGGTGACCCGCTTGGAGGTCTCCCACCTGCCGTCCGGCGCCGACCCGAAACCGTTGTGGCTGTGGTGGTCCAAGACCGGCGCCACCGCAGCGGACATCAACCGTTGCTGGCAGGCGTTCCTGCGAAGATTCGACGTCGAGCACACCTTCCGCATGATGAAACAGACCCTCGGGTGGACCGCCCCCCAAGCTCCGCAGCCCTGATGCCGCCGACCGCTGGACCTGGCTCGCCATCGCCGCCCACACCCAGCTCCGCCTCGCCCGTCCGCTCGTCCAGGACCTCCGGCATCCCTGGGAGAAGCCGGCCCCGCCCGAACGACTCACCCCTGCCCGGGTCCGGCGGGCCCCGGCCGACCGCCGGGGACGAAGAACCGGCACAGGGCAATCCGCCACGACGTGGGCAGAGTGCTCCGGCTGGGAGGGTTTCGGTGCACCTGCTGGGGATGCTGCCGTCGGACGGAGGTTCCTGAACCCCGGCCACCGGCCAGCCACACCAGCGGCCCACTCACCACAAGGTCGGCACCAAACCCCGACGAACGGGGCAGAACCCGCGACAGGCGGCGTTGTAGGTACAGATACTCATGCGCAGGCCATGGGCACCGCTTACCTTCTGCCGGGTGCCCACGAACTCGACACCACAGCCCGCTGCTACTTCCAGGAAGGGCTGGTGCTGCTGTCTGCTGTTCGCCGCCCCGCCCGTCGCCTGGCTCCTTACCGCCCCGTTCCTGCCGGAGCGGGTGTCCTGGTTCCCGATCTGGCTGGCGGCTACGGTCTGGAACGGCACGGACGGCCAGGGCGGAATCAGCCACATGCTCGGATAGGTGGGGTAGGTAGCCACCAACGAGCAGCGCCTTTAAGCGCCATCCTCAGACCCGACGGACATGAACGTTAAAAGCCAAGCTCAGCTTGGCATTTATCCTCTGAGTCGGTTTCGTTCGATGATGCTTTCTGGTCGTTTCACGGTTTTGCCCACGTCGTAGTGGGCGGCGGGTCGCCGGTTCTTCGAGCCGAGTGGCCTTCCAGGGCCGGGAGTTGAGGGTTTCGGTGCACGGGCCGGACAGAGCAGGTGCGGGCGGAGGTTCCTGAACCCCCGGCGGACCCTGGCCGGGGTAAGCCGGCCGGGCTCGGCCGGTTTCTCCCATGGCCGTCTCAGGTCGGTGGCGGCCTGGCGCAGGAGGCGGAGCTGGGTGTGCGCGGCGATGACGATCCAGGTCCAGCGTTCGCCGGCCTCGGGGGTACGGAGCTTCGGCCGGGTCCAGCCCAGGGTCTGCTTCATCAGCCGGAACGTGTGCTCCAGGTCGAAGCGCCTCAGGAACGCCTGCCAGCGGACGTCGACATCCTCGCTGCTCAGAGCGGTGGCCGACGACCACAGCCAGACGGGCAGCGGGTCGCCTCCGCCGGGCAGGCGGTCGACCTGGAGGCGGATCAGTGTGCCCTCGATGACGGGGAGTTCACCGGTGTGGTCGATCCAGGTCAGCCTCGGGTGGATGCGGTCCCAGGCCATCGCGCGGGCGGTGCCGTACCGGTCGGTGACCTGCACCGTTGCCGCGTCGGGCTCTCCGGTTTGGCGAAGCGGAACTCTCCGCCATGCTTCGGCGGGTGACCGCCGCGGGGGTGGACCCGGTAGTACTCCTCGCGGGAAGGCGCCGGGCGGCGCATGACCCGGTCCGTGCGCATCCGCCCGAGGACCTCGACCGGGAGGCCGGCCAGGAGGTGGGCCATGCGCGGGGCGTCGTAACCGGCGTCGAACACGATGAGGATGTCGCGGTCGCCCGCGTGCCAGCGGCCCATCTCGACCAGGTCGGTGATCACCCGGCGGACCTGGGCGGCAGTGACCTCGGCGACGTCGTCCTCGGGCCCGAGACGGACAGCGTCCAGGAGCTGGCACCAGGACGTCCGGCCCGACTCCAGCGCGGCGACGAAGGAGTAGGGCCAACCGGGAATGAACTGGTCCGAGGTCCGTCCGCTGCGGCCGTAGACGTGGCAGAACAGACGCTCCGCGCTGGTCGGCGCGTCGGGGCGCAGCCAGTTGCTGACGTCGACTGCCAGGACCAGGCGCCCGTCGGCGGCCTGCGGCATCGGCAGGCCGGCGAGCACCTGCCGCAGCCGGGGCACATCGATGGTCCCGTTGTTCAGCGCGTTGTACATCGCGCCGTGCCCGCGCCGGTGCTCGGCCACCAGCGTCAGGTCCACCGGCGTCCTCACCGGACCGTCCGCGCACAGCAGCGCATCGGCGAGCTCGAACAGTTCGTCCCCGCGCACGGCCAGGCAGTCGAATAAGTCCTCTCGGAAGCGTGACGCTTGCGCGAACGCTTCCCCGGGACCGTCGGCAGGCAGCGGACTCACTTCACGGCCTTCGTCTCGATCGGTGCACCTTGGTCGGAGCACATGATCAGACGAAGGCCGCCTTTTTGTTCACTGAACTGCGAAAAAGTTGATCAAGTTCGAGACGATTGTTCGATGTCGCTGCGTGGTTCTTTCCAGGCAGCCGGCTGTCACTCGCTCATGGGCTCTGCGGGCGTATCTAGGTGCTTGTCGAGGAAGCTGTTGATGAACTCCACTCCGAAGGCGTGGGCGTCCGGAGAGACGTCGGAGGGCGACTCGCCGAACCACAAGACGGTCTCCGGGTTGCGCTTGGCTTCATCGAGCCACATACGAAGCTTGCCGAGTCGTCCTCCGCTCAACCGGACCGCAGCCTGATGCACGCGTTCACACTCCGCTCCTGTGTAGAAAACAAGGAGTGACAGGGCGCTCGCAGCGTCATTGTCCGGAAATGTGGCGTCGCAAAGCTGACGTGTTGCAGGTGACACGGTCATGGCCGCCATCCTGCCCATCGAGGAGACCGTAGACAACGGCAAGGTTCGGCGGAGGTTAAACGACAAGCTCAGAAGTCGTACGGCTTCTTGGTGCTCCAGTTCAGCACGTCGGCCTCGTTCCAGCTGAACCGCAGCATCTGACCCTTGGTGTCGACGGAGTGGAAGGGGCCGTCATGACCGTCCACGCCGCGTAACGCGATGGCGAACGACCGGGCCGTGTGGTTCTTCGAGCCGTTGTCCGGCTGACTATTCCGATCCGTCTCGCTCCTCACGCTACAGCCAGATCATCTCACTGTGACCAGGAGTTACAGGACACCTTTAGGTCGCTTTCCCGGGTGCAGGAACTGTAAGTTGTACGACGCGAGCCTCGGGCAGGCGTAGCACTGCTCCAACATCTCCGGTAGTCCATCCCTGGCCCAAGAGGAGACGGGACGCGTGGCGTGCTGCATCTCGCTCTGCCTGTTCTGCTTTGGCTCGAGTGATCCGAGCACTCGTCAGCGCGCGTAGTGCAGCCCGAGCTTCGGGATCAGCCGGCTCCACCGAAACGACGATGCTGGTGCGGTCGGCCTCCAGGTACTTGGCGACGAGCTCTTGGATCTCGTCTTCGGCTTCCAACCAGGTGCCTGCTTGGGCCTGCAGGCTGTGTTTACCGGGGAGATCGTGAACGCTGACGTTCCAGGCGGATCCGGTGTGGACGGCCGTGGCGGGGTACGTGGTGAGCTCGAATGTAAGATCGTCGGGATCCGCGGTGATGTCCGGCTGATCGAAGATCGCGTCGAATGGCATGGGGGCTTCCCGTTCGTGGCGCACTGAGGCGAATGACTCTCGTCTTGAGGCTATACCGGCCCAGACGTTTGTCCGTGTCACTTCGGCCACACGCACGAAGATCATGCTCGGGCGTCCCACCGATCCCGATTGATTTTTCGTTGCTCGCGCGTTCAGAAACGGACAGTGCCCTGCCGAGAGCCTGGGCACTTCTCCTTGTGTCCACGCGCCTTGTGATCTGGAGCTTTCTTGCCGACCGGAACAGGCATGGCCTCCCCGCAGAGTCGGCAGAAGCTCGAAGCAGCCATGATCAGCATCCTTCGGGCGTTGGCGTGGGTCATCCAGGCGGTGGCCCAGCAAGGGCGAGATCACCATGGCTCCCTGGGAGCCTCGTGATCGAGTTCACGGGGTCAGCGCCTGGACGCGGCCGAGGAAATGGGCACCGCTCAGTCGTGAAGCAGCGCGTCGATGGAACGCGGGTTCTATACGGTGAGCATTGCACGCAAACTTGATCAACTAAGACTGCGCCTTATGAGATGACCAAAACAATATGACATAGGTCGCAATTAAGATGGTGGAAGCCTGTCGTCCGTTTTCCAGAAACGGTGACCGTGGACACATCGGAAACTGGAAGAGAAAGGCGTCGCACTAACACTGTTACGGACCATGGGCATCCGATTCCACAGGCGATTCTGCTTAGCCTCGAACTTTCGTGACGGGCCGCCGACGGAGTCGGTGGACCGTTTTGTATCGCGTGCTGGGTGAGGGGTAGGCCGAGAGCCGACTGTCGTGTCGGGTGGTCGCCGGGTTCCACTGCTCCGGGGTGGGTGGTGCTGTCGTTGGGACGAAAGCGGCTGGTCAGCCGGGGTTCGGAGCTGGCTGAGGCGTTCGAGGGCTGCGGTGATGTGGCTGGTGTAGGGCCAGTGTCGGGCCAGGCGGAGAATCCGGCGGCGGCTGGTGGTCACGAGTTGCCCGGCTGCGGTGACAGACGGA